>NZ_CP172882.1:442500-560000 GCF_050529585.1 Enterococcus sp. DIV0876 | reverse complement strand
AGGTTACCTCACCGACTTCGGGTGTTACAAACTCTCGTGGTGTGACGGGCGGTGTGTACAAGGCCCGGGAACGTATTCACCGCGGCGTGCTGATCCGCGATTACTAGCGATTCCGGCTTCATGTAGGCGAGTTGCAGCCTACAATCCGAACTGAGAGAAGCTTTAAGAGATTAGCTTAGCCTCGCGACTTCGCAACTCGTTGTACTTCCCATTGTAGCACGTGTGTAGCCCAGGTCATAAGGGGCATGATGATTTGACGTCATCCCCACCTTCCTCCGGTTTGTCACCGGCAGTCTCGCTAGAGTGCCCAACTAAATGATGGCAACTAACAATAAGGGTTGCGCTCGTTGCGGGACTTAACCCAACATCTCACGACACGAGCTGACGACAACCATGCACCACCTGTCACTTTGCCCCCGAAGGGGAAGCTCTATCTCTAGAGTGGTCAAAGGATGTCAAGACCTGGTAAGGTTCTTCGCGTTGCTTCGAATTAAACCACATGCTCCACCGCTTGTGCGGGCCCCCGTCAATTCCTTTGAGTTTCAACCTTGCGGTCGTACTCCCCAGGCGGAGTGCTTAATGCGTTTGCTGCAGCACTGAAGGGCGGAAACCCTCCAACACTTAGCACTCATCGTTTACGGCGTGGACTACCAGGGTATCTAATCCTGTTCGCTCCCCACGCTTTCGAGCCTCAGCGTCAGTTACAGACCAGAGAGCCGCCTTCGCCACTGGTGTTCCTCCATATATCTACGCATTTCACCGCTACACATGGAATTCCACTCTCCTCTTCTGCACTCAAGTCTCCCAGTTTCCAATGACCCTCCCCGGTTGAGCCGGGGGCTTTCACATCAGACTTAAGAAACCGCCTGCGCTCGCTTTACGCCCAATAAATCCGGACAACGCTTGCCACCTACGTATTACCGCGGCTGCTGGCACGTAGTTAGCCGTGGCTTTCTGGTTAGATACCGTCAAGGGATGAACATTCTACTCTCATCCTTGTTCTTCTCTAACAACAGAGTTTTACGATCCGAAAACCTTCTTCACTCACGCGGCGTTGCTCGGTCAGACTTTCGTCCATTGCCGAAGATTCCCTACTGCTGCCTCCCGTAGGAGTCTGGGCCGTGTCTCAGTCCCAGTGTGGCCGATCACCCTCTCAGGTCGGCTATGCATCGTTGCCTTGGTGAGCCGTTACCTCACCAACTAGCTAATGCACCGCGGGTCCATCCATCAGTGACGCAAAAGCGCCTTTCAACTTTCTTCCATGCGGAAAATAGTGTTATACGGTATTAGCACCTGTTTCCAAGTGTTATCCCCTTCTGATGGGCAGGTTACCCACGTGTTACTCACCCGTTCGCCACTCTTTTTCTTTCGGTGGAGCAAGCTCCGGTGAAAGAAAAAGCGTTCGACTTGCATGTATTAGGCACGCCGCCAGCGTTCGTCCTGAGCCAGGATCAAACTCTCATAATGATTTGTTTGAACGATCCAAAGGATCGTTAAGCTCATAAAAATTAACTTTTGCTAGCTATTGCTTGCATGTATTTGCTTCATATAATGAAGCGTCCTACACATTGGTTCGTTTGCTTGCTTTGTTCAGTTTTCAAAGGTCTACGTTGTTGCGTTAGCAACTTTTATATCATATCAGAGTGACAAGCGATTGTCAACACTTTTTATAAAAGTTTTTTTTCGCTCGTTGTTTTTTTCAACAACGTTGCGGCTGCCTTAGCAACTTCATTATGATAACAAATGATTTGTTATTTGTCAACAACTTTTTTCAATTAATTTGTTGTCATATCAACAACCGTTAATCGTTTTATTTTTGCGACTCAGTTATAATATCATCTGTTTTGCATTTGGTCAAGCCCTTTTTCAAAAGTTTTTGAAAAGTATTTTTTGACCCGTCGGCGTTTTGCCAACGTTGATAAATTTACCATGCTTCTGACATTCGGTCAAGGAAATATTTCATTTTTTTTACGAAAATCGTTTCCATAAAAAAAAGACCGCTTTTGCGGTCTTTGAATGGATGGTTCATCGGTACTTGCTAAAAGAAAGGCACCCCTTCAATATCGTAATCTTCAATGATTTTACGGAAGGTATTTGGTTCTTCCCACGCATAGCCTGCTGGCAATTGTTGTGTTTGTTCAGCTTCTTGTGTTTCAAAAACAAATAATGGAATGTTTTGCGTATCAATGTTGCCATTTGTTAATTCAACGAGTTCAATCGCTGTAACATCTAACTGAATTCGCTCTTTGAATAATTGTAGGATTGTAGCCAAGCCGGTTTTATCCTCTGAAAAATCTGTTGACGCTAGTTCTGCATTGCCTTCATTCATGTGCATCAAAAATCGTTTCGAACCATTTGCTAAGTGCATCATAACTGTACCTGCTACTTTTTTGGATCCCAAAATACCCACCTCAGTTATTCATTTGTTTGCAAAATAATTTTAGCACATTTTCAGAAAATATGCACCATTATCTGCTGTTGGTTTCTTTTTCTAACATTTCTTTGGCTTCTCTTGTCCATTCAGGTAAAATCTCTTCGATCGTACGAAAACCAATACGCTTATTTTTATTGGTAAAGTATCGTTTTCTTTTAAAGGGCGATTGAACAAATGTGGTTTCCAATGTTCGGCGTGAGAGACTGATTTTTTGGCTATATTCATCGATATCAATAATTTGAACGCGAATCTTTTGGCCAATCTGCAAGACTTCGTGGATATTCTTCGTAAAGCCAGATTGAATCTCTGATACATGGATCAATCCTTGCGTTTCTTTATCTAAAGAAACAAATGCCCCATAAGGTTGAATGCCCGTTACTGTTCCTTCTATAATGTTTCCAATTTGATAGCTCATCGTCATTCCTCGCTTTTCCTCTTTTATTATACTTGAACAAGTGGTAGATTTGAAGTATCAGAACCAATCTTGCAGATTATAGGAGGGATATTGATGATCGATTTTGATAAAGTCCAACCCCGCGTTGGTACCAATAGTGTGAAATGGGATGCGATAAAAGAGATGTATAAAAGTGATCATTTGCTGCCTTTGTGGGTGGCAGATATGGACTTTTTGGCACCTGAACCTGTCACCAAAGCATTACAAGAAATCGTTGCTAAGGGGATTTATGGTTATAGCATATTTCCTGACTCACTTTACCGTTCTATTATTGACTGGCAGAAAACCCGTCATGGCTATACATTAGAAAAAGAAGACATTTTATTCAATAGTGGTGTTGTGCCTAGCTTGGCATTGGCTTTACAAAGTTACACGCAGGAAAACGATGCTGTACTGATCCATGATCCGGTCTATCATCCATTTGCTGATGTTGTCATTCGCAACCAGCGCCAGTTGGTCCGTGAACCTTTGCTGGAAAAAAATGGTCACTTCGAAATTGATTTTGCTTCTATGGAAAAAACAATCATTGATAATAACGTGAAACTATTTATTCTTTGCAACCCGCATAACCCAGGTGGTCGCGTATGGTCAAAAGAAGAACTAAGAACCATTGGCTTGCTATGTCAAAAACATCAAGTCATTGTGGTCAGCGATGAGATCCATCAAGATATCGTCTTTGCCCCACATATATTTACATCTTTTCAGACTGTCGATCCAAGCTTCACTGCTTTTTCATTGGTTTTGACTTCTGCTACCAAAACATTCAACTTGGCGGGTATCAAAAATTCGATGGTATTTATCAAAGACCCTACGTTACGCAAACGCTTTGTCGAAGCACAAGAACGAAATGTACAAGGTGAAATCAATACATTCGGCGCGGTGGCAACGGAAGCTGCGTATCGAGATGGTACTCCTTGGCTAGAAGAATTGCTGGTTTATCTGTCAAAAAATGCAGATTTTGTGCGCAACTTCTTGCAAAAAGAGTTGCCAGAGATTCGCTTTCAAATGCCTGAAGGCACCTATTTGATGTGGCTTGATTTTTCTGCCTACGGATTATCAGACAATCAGCTGCAAAGAGTCTTGATCAAGGAAGCCAACGTTGTCTTGAATCAAGGAACGATCTTTGGTCCTCATGGCAGTCAGCATATGCGCTTGAATTTCGCTTGTTCTAGAACTATCCTTACCCAAGCGCTGCAGCAAATCGCAAAGGCGTTCCAAACAATCGATAGACAATAAAAAAAGAAAACCCGATTGCCAAGCAATTGGGTTTCTTTGTGGATTATTCAGTGATTTCAATTGTTTCGATCACGACATCATGCACTGGACGGTCTTGTGGTCCACGTTGCACGCCTGCAATTTCATCTACGACAGATAGACCTTCAACCACATGTCCAAAAACAGTATGACGGAAGTCTAGCCAAGGTGTACCGCCAGCTTTATAAGCTTCGATCACTTCTGCTGGATAGCCAGCACCTTCTAATTGGCCTAGCATATTGCTTGGCACATTTTGGTTATTGACGATGAAAAATTGACTGCCATTTGTATTTGGGCCGGCATTCGCCATGGATAATGCACCGCGCAAATTAAACAACTCTTTTGAAAACTCATCTTCAAAACTACCACCATAAATACTTTCGCCACCCATACCCGTACCGGTTGGATCGCCACCTTGGATCATAAAATCAGGGATAACGCGGTGGAAAATAATGCCGTCGTAATACCCTTTTTTCGCCAATTCGACAAAGTTTTTCACTGTTTTAGGTGCCAATTCTGGGAATAATTGAACAACGATATCCCCACGATTTGTTTTGATGACTGCTTGATGGCCAGTTTGTTTTTCTAATGCTAACTGTGGAAATTCAGACACAACTAACTCCTCCTTCTCTATCATAAATCCATGATAGCAGAAAATTGAAAAAATGCTAGTTTCAATAATCTTTGCTATAATGAAACTATTCGAAAGAATGCATCAAGCCAACAGCTATACAAGTGTAGAAAAGAGGAATCACATGGATATTTTTGATATCACGATCATTGGTGCGGGTCCTAGCGGTATGTTCGCAGCCTTCTATGCCGGTATGCGCAATGCAAAAACCAAATTGATCGATAGTTTACCACAATTAGGGGGGCAATTGGCCACGTTATACCCTGAAAAATATATTTATGACATCCCTGGTTATCCGAAAATCAAAGCAGGCGACTTAGTTCAAAATCTAGAAAAACAGTTAACGACATTCAACCATCAATACTGTTTAGAAGAAACGGTTTTACACATCGAGAAACAAGAAGACTACATTGAGATCACCACAGATAAAACGACACATTACTCGAAAGCTGTCATTCTTGCATTAGGCAACGGTTCTTTTCAACCACGAAAATTGACTTTTCCAGATGCAGCACGTTTTGAAGGCTATGGATTGGATTATTTTGTCACTGATTTGATGAAATATGCTGGCCGAAAAGTTGCGATTGCCGGCGGCGGCGACTCTGCCATTGACTGGGCGTTGATGTTAGAGCCGATTGCCAGCGAAGTGTTCTTGATCCATCGTCGGGCGGAATTTCGGGCCCATGAACATAGTGTCGATAAACTGAAAGCATCTTCCGTCAACGTCTTGACGCCTTACGTGATTCAAGATATTCAAGGCGATCAACGATTGAACGGTCTTTCACTGCAGCAAGTCAAAGGAGAAGAAACGGTTTCCTTGAATTTAGATGCATTGATCGTCAACTATGGCTTTTCATCCACTTTGAATATCAAAGACTGGGGGCTAAAAAGCAATCGACAAGGTGTGTTTGTTGGATCTGATATGCGCACGTCGATTCCTGGTGTATATGGTTGCGGTGACGTGGCAGTATATGATGGCAAAGTCGATTTGATTGCAACTGGATTCGGTGAAGCACCAACAGCAGTGAATAATGCCCTGCACTTTATCGATCCTAAGACGCGCACACAGCCTGCCCACAGCACGAGTCTTTTTAAAGAATAAGGATAGAAGTCGATGTGTCATGACGAATAATTGTGTATTTCCAACAATTTTACTTGTTCAAAAAATCATATTGGAGGGAAGATTATGGTATTAGAGAATAAAACGCTAGAAGATAAAGCACGGGAATTATTGGCGGACCGCGGTGTATCTATGCAAGATATTGGTGAATTGGTGATGTTTTTGCAAAAGGACTATATCGAAGACATCACTTTAGAGATGTGCGTCGACAGTGTCAATGCGGTACTTGGCAAACGTGAAGTCCACAACACGATTTTGACTGGGATCCAATTGGATATTTTAGCCGAAGAAAACCAGCTATTGCATCCGCTACAAGAAATCGTGAAAGACGATGAAGGGCTTTACGGCATCGATGAGATCTTGGCCTTGTCGATCGTCAATGTTTATGGTTCGATCGGCTTTACCAATTATGGCTATATCGATAAAGTAAAACCCGGTATCTTAAAAGAGTTGAACCGGCACGATGGCCCTCGGGTCCATACATTTTTAGACGATATTGTCGGCGCGATCGCCGCATCTGCTGCTAGCCGTCTGGCCCACCAGCATCCTAGCAAGTCCCATTATATTACCCAATAAATAAAAACACTTCAGCATCAAACAAGACTGCTGAAGTGTTTTTTTTATTATCCTTTATACGGGACGCTTCTTCAAACTTCTCTTGCCCCAAAGATAAAAGGCAAAGAAAAAGAGTTCTATCAAAATAAAAAACAAAATAAAACAATGCATAAAGAAGCTTTCCGGCAAGACATTGATGATAGGGTCCGTTCGCGGATCAAACAACCAGTCATCATTACTAAAAAAGATTTCATGAAAAGTCACAAAAAATCGATCAAAGCCAATGGCCATCAAAAAACCGAAAAAGATTGGCATCAGCATGCCCCATTGGAATGGACGAATCAAGCGCCATTGCTGCCGCTTCTTCCAAAAACGGATGATCAGCCAAATACTTGGCAGTGCTGTGAGAATCATCACGGCATAGTTCAACAAAAACAACTTTTTGACATCATAGAAATGTCCTGCGCCTGCAGCTGACATTGGAAAATCTGGCAATGCCAACGTATGGTTGAAGGGATTGTTCAAGAAATCCAACAACATCCCATAGTTTTTGTGCAAGACATCCTGCGAGACAGTCGTAGCGTCTAAAATGTTTAAATAATGCACATCAAACCAATATAACGGACGAAAGTTGATCGTGATCGTGATGGCAAGGCTGATCAAAAATAGAAATAAACAGAGATACGCTAGACGTTCAAGCCAAATCTGTTTTTTCATTGGTTAAAATCCCATTCATCGAGGGAGTCCAGCACATAAGTCGGAGCCACCGGCAGCATCGGAACAGCTGCTTTTGGGGTAAAGCCCGAAAGCACGAGCAAAGAGTCGATTCCATTGCGAATGCCCGAACAAATATCCGTTTCATAGTTATCTCCAACCATAATAACCTCATCTTTGTTCAACCCAATACGATTTACCGCTTTGTCCATAATGATCGCTTCAGGTTTACCGATAAAAATCGGCGGTGTTTGTGTTGCTGTTTCCACCATCGCGATCAGTGCGCCAGCACCTGGCAATAATCCACGTTCTGTCGGAATGTTTTTGTCAGGATTGGTACCAATGAACGTGGCACCTTTTTGGATCGCCAATGTCGCCAAGACAAATTTTTCATACGTCACATCATTGTCTAAGCCCACTACTACATAATCAGGATTGGTTTCTTCCCATTCAAAGCCTGCAGCCAAGATCAAATCGATCAAGCCCGCTTCGCCAATCACAAAGACTTTCTTGCCTTTGGCATCATCCTTCATAAAATCGATTGTTGCCAAACTTGCTGTATAGATCGTTTCTGGACCAACATGGATGTCAAACTCCGTAGCCAATCGATCAGCAACCACTTCTGGTGATCGAGTCGTATTATTGGTCACGAACAAAAAAGGGAGTCCTTTGTCTTGCAGCGATTCTACAAATCGTTTACCTGCCGGAATTGGTTCTTTCCCTAAATAGATCGTTCCGTCTAAATCAATCAAATATCCTTTATAACTCATGCTATTCTTCCCTTTGTCGAATCGTAAATTCTTTTTTATTGCTCTTTTTGACTGTAGTTGTTTCAGTCGTCTTTGGTTTATTTTCTTTTGGTTTACGATTTTTGATTGTCGGTTTTGCCTTTTTGTTCGGCACGGTTTCTCGTTTTTCTTCAATATGTGCCGCTTGTGTTTGATTTTTTTGCGTAGCTGGCTTTTTCTTGCGACGACGCGTCGTACTTTTTTCTTTCTTTCCGCCGATGCGTTGAATCACAAAATAAGCACAACCAAAGTTGCAGTACTCATAAAGATAGTCTTCTAACATATCGATGCGTTGATCTGGCAATGCTTTGCGATTATCTTTATCAAAGAAACCTTTCAAGCGTAATTGCTCATAGCCCCAATCCCCGACGATGTAATCATAACGTGCCAAAACTTCACTATAACGCTCCCCCAATTTTTCAGGGTCGAAACCATCGCGATAATTGACCACCACTTTATACTGTCGGTTACCGATCATGATTTCATCTTCCGTCAACAAAGTAACCAGTTCGCCTTTTTTGGGCTGTTTTTCTGGTTCTTCTATAATTTCTTCAAGTACAGATGTGATTTCATCTGTGATTGTTTGTTTTTCGGTCATCTTTTCACCACCTGTTGCTTATTATACCTTGTTTTATGCTGCAATGATAGTCGTGGATTTGCGTGCAAATACCAAAGACACTGGCTTTTATTGTAACGGATACTTCTTGCCTAGATAGTTTCCGACAACTGTACGAATAAATGCTGGAAATAAAAATTCAACTGTACCTGCAATCTCGATCGTGGGAAAGAAGGGAATAAATAGATAGTGGTCAACAAGTGTGACGGTATAGTGTTGGTCAGGATCAACAGGACGATTCTGCCACAGCACTTGATGGTTGGTTTGATCATATTGGATGCCTTGATAGACAAGTTCTCCAAATATTTTCCCCCTAAACCCCATACCGACAATCGGGAACCGCCGTAAAAATGCACGATTTTTTTCCATCTCCAAGACCATACGAATCAAATTGTCCCCCGTCAATGTCACCTTGATCAAGTGCATTGGATGAGGCAGTATGGTGTGGAGTTGGTCTTGGTCCAGAATCCCCGCTGGCAAGTCGCCTAAAAATAAGCCCGTGTTTAATACTGCTGCCTCCGTCTTTCCTTCAGCGCACAAAGCCAATAAAGCTTCTTCGATCAATGAATGTGCACTAGGCGCTACGGTCAATGTTTCCGGTAATACCGCCACTTGGTTGGCCCGTAATAAACGATGACCAATCGATAAGTAGCCGTTGATTTCTTCTTCGTCTTGTGGGAAAGCCATCAAAGCAGCCGTTGGGATCACCCGTGCCGACTTCCCTTGGATTCTGTGGTCATCCGTCAACAACACTTCCACTTCACCAATGTACATGCCAAATTTTCCCGCAGCCGCAATTTGAACCCCATTGATCCTTTCGCCATGTTCGAATAGATGATGGGTATGGGAACCCAAAATGACATCCAGCTGAGGAAAATGATCGGCAATTTCACGATCAGCATTGATACCAAGGTGGCTCATCAATACCAGTACATCTACTTTGGGCCGCACATGGGCAACCAATGAAGGTAAAATTTCCATCGGCTCCCGGATATCCCAACCATTTGGCGCGTACGTCAAAGGAAACGGTGCGGTCAAGCCGATCAACCCAATTTTTGTGCCCATTTTGCTTTCGACGATGTGATAGTCTTGCGCCCATTTCGGCGGTTGGAGATCTTTCTTATCGAATAAATTCCCTAATACCACTGGAAAGTTCGCCAAGTCATAAAGATGTTGCAAGTCTTCTTTGGGATTACCAACCCCTTCATTGTTGCCGATCGTGACTGCATCATAGTGCCCTTGATTCATCAAATCAACATTGCCTTGCCCATTGGTCGCTTCGGTCAGCGGATGCCAACGATCAACAAAATCTCCCAAGTCGACTGTGAAAACTGATTCATCGATAGAAACAGCTTCCCTTTGTCGTTGATCCAAGTAACGTCGTATTTTAGGCCAATTTTCCAAATGTGAATGGATATCATTGGTGTGAATGATGGTTATTTTTTCCATAAGCAGCCTCTTTCCAACCGTCCCTTTTCTAAGGACAACTCTGATAACAATGATCTGTCCCAATTTTACTACAAATCAGCTATAAATTCTTCGAATAATGACTGAGAGGCTTCTTTGATCACCCTTGAAGGAGGTGTATCGCTTACAAAAAAAACACCCCAAAAGAACCTTTCAACTGTGCTATAATAAACCTTTGTCACTTATTTTATGATGAAAGGATGAACCGATTGAACATTTTCGGCTTAACATTCGGCTTACGCAACTTAAAAACCGGTATCAGCGTCTTTATTTGTATTTTGATCAGTTTTCTATTGCAACGAGAAACCTATGTTGTGTCTACGATCACGGCTGTTTTCACCTTACGCGAAGACCACCAGAATACCTTGAAATATGGCAAACACCGCATTGCCGGCAACACATTTGGTGCACTGGCATCTGTCATTTGCATTGCCATTTTTAAATATTTTGGGTTCACACCTATCGTGCAAGTCATCGCTATTCCATTGGTGATCATGTGCATGATTGCACTTTTGGTCAAATTCGATTACAACGAAGGAACTGTGGGGGCATGTGCAACGTTATTGACTATCTTATTCATGGTTCCTCAGACTGAATCCTATGTCTATGCCTTTAACCGTGTGATCGATAGCTTCATTGGGATGGGTGTGGCGATTTTGGTGAATCGATTTTTGCCTGTGTTTCCAAAAAAAGACGCAAAAAAAGCATAACAAAAAAAACCTGGGATCCTATATCCTAGGTTCACTATGTCATTTTATTGAACATCTTCTATATAAACAGCTGATTCTATTGGTATCCCGTAAAAAGGCAAAAAAAAATCAGACACATGGAGACTCCTGCTTAGTGCTGCTTCCTTCCGGATCTGACACGCTTCACAAGACCTCCATTGTCCTAGCCTTTCGGCAGTACTTAGTATAACGTACTTTGTTATCAATTACTAGTCTTTTTTTGTTTTTTCTTTTCTCTCAAAGCGCGGAAAAAATCAGTCAGCATTTGCCCGCAAGCTGCTTCTAAAATACCGCCTTCTACATAAGACCAATGGTTAAAGCGTTCGTCTGTCAACAGATTCATCAATGTGCCGGCTGTCCCCCCTTTTGGGTCATAGGCGCCAAAATAGACTTCTTCCACCCGAGACAATAACATCGCACCACTGCACATTGGACAAGGCTCCAGTGTGACAAATAATTGCGCACCTTCCAAACGCCAACTGCCAATTTTCTGACAAGCGGCTTCAATCGCAAACATCTCTGCGTGGGCTGCTGCTTGTTGCTGATGTTCTCTTAAATTATGACCACGACCGATGATTTCACCATCTAAAACAACCACAGCACCGATCGGCACCTCTGCGATTGCAGCAGCTTTACCCGCTTCTTTCATGGCTTCTTTCATAAAATACTCTTTTTGCTCAGTGGTCAATGTACTCACTTTTTCCACGTGTGACTTCACTCCTGATTTTTTGCTGTGTGCATTCATTATAACGAACTGTGTAGACAAAGACGAGAAAAACCCGCAACAATCTACATCGTTGCGGGTCAAATCATCGGTTGGATCAAAAGACAGATTCAATCAAACTAGTTAATTTGTCTTTGACGTGTTGTGTCGAGTCTTTGATGTTATCGCCGTAAACCGAAACTTTGTCACGACCATCTTTGACTTTTTTCATGACGCCTAACAAGGAATCTAATTCGTTATCAGACAATCCATCTACAACATCCAATAACTTTTCGTTGCCGTTGAATTTGTCATCAACAAATTTCTTCACCTTGTGGCGGTTGCAAGCGAAGCGTACTTTATTGAATACCTTGTCTGAAACAACGACTGCAGTGGTGATGCCAGCAATCGCCGCAATACTTAATCCAACCGTTACTTTTGAAGATGTTTTCATATCGATCAGCTCCTTTGATTTGCTACTTCCATGATAGCACGGAGACCAAAATATGAATACTATTTCGTTTAGTCTACTTGAAATCTTAACCCTTTAGGAAAGAAGTTTTTGACGACGCCTTGGACTTGTTTCCCGATACCCACCGGTACATCATCGACGTGCAAAATCACCCACCCAGCATTTCCCGGCACAGTGATCGTTTCTCCAGCTACATATTGTTTCCACTGCTCGATCGTGATGGACAAGATCGGTCCTTGGCTGCCTGCCAGAAAAGCCATCGCCACTGAAAAACTTGGCTCAATGCGATTTTTCTTGCGTGTGCCGATATGTAAACCCGGACGCAGAACTTTCATCCCTTTCAAATTAGGCAGTGCATTAGGAACAAGCCACATCTGTTCTCCAAAAATTTGTAATGATCCTTCATTGGTAGGTAAGAACGGAAAGTTCTGTTGAAATGCTTGCCACAGCTTCACTGTTTCTTGATCGAGTTTTGATTGCGTGCTTTTTGCTTTGCTTTTCTTCGGTTTCGTTGGCTTTGTTTCAGCTTGATACAGTAATTTTGCAGCAAAGTGGCCTTCCCCTTGATTCAAATGCGGCCATAGGCGAATCGTCTTTTCAATATTCGGTACATTTCCCCATTCTGAACGCCCATGGGCAACGTTAGCTCGGTCGATAGATTGGATGACAAATGGATACTCCTCCACAAGCCAGCTGATGATGGCTTCATTTTCTTCTGGAGCAAACGTACATGTAGAATAAATCAATTGGCCCCCCGGCTTCAACATACGGACAGCTTCTTGGAGAATATCTTGTTGCCGAATAGCGCATTGACGAGGTGCGTCACTGTGCCATTCCGCCACAGCCACCGGATCTTTGCGAAACATGCCTTCACCAGAACAAGGCGCATCTACGACGATCTTGTCAAAAAAGTGTGGAAAATGACGGCTCAACTCATGGGGTGCATGATTGGTGACCACCACATTGGAGAAACCCCACCGCTCGATATTTTCCGCTAATATTTTTGCACGTTTTGGAAAAATCTCATTGCTGACTAACAAACCTGTGCCATTTAGCTGACTTGCCAATTGCGTAGATTTCCCGCCTGGTGCCGCACAAAGATCCAACACACGCTCGCCTGGTTGTGCATCAGCGATCGCCGCAACAATCATCGCACTTGGTTCTTGACTATAGACATAGCCTGCTTGGTGCAACAGCGACTTGCCTTTGACTTCACCAATGTACGCGTTTTTAGCATAAGGTGCTTTTGATCGTTCAGGTCCATATTTTGCCAACATCACTTCTGCATTTGGTTTAGCCGTATTTAAGCGAAACCCTTTCACAGGTCGTCCATTGGACAACGCATCAAAAAAAGCCTCTGCTTCTGTACCCAATAAATCTCGGTATTTTTCTATAAAAGGTGTAGGTAATGCCATACATATTCCCCCTCAGCTTTTTTATCATAGCGACTGACAGCCGATTATGCAAGAACTACTCCTTTAATGAACCAAAAAAACACAACCTATCGCATAAGTTGTGTCATGAAAATATTGATTGCGTATCATTTTCAAAGGAATGCTTATTTGAAAATCGCCTTTTTGATCGTCCGCTCAATAAAAGGCTGTGAAATATAATCATCCCAGAATTTGATCAGCGGCCCTACTAAAAAGGCACTGATAAAGGTCCCGATACCGATTGGTCCGCCAGTAAATAGACCCAACAAGGCAAAGGCTACATCTTGGATGACCCGTACCACACGATAATTGGCTTTGGTTTGATCCACGATCGTTGGTGCGATCGCATCATAAGGCGCACTCCCCAATTTTGCTGACATATAAAATGACGCCCCAAAGGTGAAGAATAAGATGCCAATCACAAGAAAGATCCCTTGCTGGATCCAATTGTTTGGTCCGACCTGAAATGTATCAAAGACTTTCGTATAAAAATCAATAAAAAAACCTGTCAACACCATATTGATCACCGTACCAATGCCGATATGGCGCCGCCCAAAAATAAAAATCAAGATCAATACAGCGATATTGATCATCAATTGATAGATACCTAAAGAAAGGCCCAACAATTCTCCCACACCAATATTGGCAGCCGTATAAGGATCAAGCCCGACACCGCCAACACGCAAAAGTGCTGCCCCTAAACCTAAAATCGCAACCCCTATCAGCGCATAAAGGGAACGCAACCATGTTTCTTTTTTCATTCAATCGCCGCCTTCTCTTTTTCTTTAAGTATAACGATAAAAAAAGGAAATGGGAATTCCAATGCTTGTTATCCCTCGACAGGCCTTGCGAGCGGATATTGTTGGATTTTCTCAAATCGTTCATCTTCAGAGCAATGCTGCGGGTAGGCGGAAAGACCTTCCGTAATTTTTCGATGCTTTCTGGAATGAAAAAAGCCAACCACAAGAATGGTTGGCGCTATACTCGGTTTCTTCATCCAACAATTGAGTATTTCATCCTCATACTAAGGATTTGTCAAAACAATCTTCCGAAAACCATCTTTCAATGCAGCATTTTCGGTCTCTTTAAAGTACAAATAATTATTTTCGTTGCCTTGATTTTGACTCGTGACCAATACAAGCGGTTCGCCATGATGGACCGTAAAGAAATAGACATGTTTTTCTAGGTAATCTTGTGTCTCAGCATCTGAATAAACAGCAACCAAATCGTAATCTGCACCTGATTGACCAGTTTCTGACCAAGCGATATCCATCGGCGTCTCATCAAGTACTGCTTGCCATTTGTCGGACCCGCTAAGCACACCGTCAGGCAATGCCAACCCATATAAGTCCACATTGCTGCCTGGACTATACGCTTGATACGTTTGTTCCATCTCTGTGCCCCACTCCTGCATAAAACTGCGCAATTGCGCTGCTTTCGTTTCATTCCAAGGTGTCGTCTCTTGTTCCTTTTCAGCCGCTGATGTTTGTGTTGTGCTGGTTGAATCGGTTTGACTGCTTGCGGTACTGCTGGTAGATGATTGACTTTCCGTTGTTGACGAAACGGATGATGCTATACTTGCCTGACTGCTTGTGTCACTCGTCGAGTTCGTTGTCGTTGATCCACAAGCAGTCAACAATAAAAGAGTAGATAGAAGCCACGCTGATGTCCATTTTTTCATCGTACTCACCTCGTTTTTATTTACTATATTACTATTATACGGCAACGAATAGGATTGAACAAACGATACCGCTATTCACTTTTATTGACCCTATGTGCTATATGTGAAATAATAGCGTCAGTCATAAAACATCACCACCGGGTGATCCAAGTATGTAGCCAACTCTTTAGGTCTTTGTAGAGTGGTCTAGATACTTTTTTTTATTTTAAGGAGGCGTGTCAAATGACATGGATATATTTATTAATGGGTGGTTTATTTGAAGTGGTTTGGGCAAGTACGATGAAATTAAGCAATGGCTTTACTCAACTTTGGTACAGCATCTTAACAGTGATCGGGATGGTATTTAGTTTTGGCTTTTTGGCTTTGGCTGTCAAACAGTTGCCATTGAGTATCTCCTATCCTGTCTGGACAGGTATCGGTGCGGTGGGGTCGATCCTTATTGGTGTCGTCTTTTTCAAGGATCATTTATCACCTCTGACATGGTTCTTTGTGGTCTTGCTGATTGTCGGGATTCTTGGGATCAAGTTTACGAGTGGCCATTGACCATTATCAGTTATCCTATATGCTACTTTCAATCCGTTCCAACTATCACTTTTTGACGTTTACTGCAAATTTAACCATAAAGAGGAGACGACCACGCGTCTCCTCTTTATATTATTTCATCCCGCGGCTCTGATCCACAGGATACTTCACATTATTCTTGACCAGTTTCTCTTGAATGATTTCATCGATATCCAACTTTAAGTTGTCAGCCAACATATAACTATAAATCAACACATCTGCGATTTCTTCTTTCAGATGTTCAAAATCTTCCAATGCTTCTTCCGCTGTTTTCCATTGAAAAATCTCAAGCAACTCTGCAGCTTCGATCGAGATCGATAAGGCTAAGTCCTTCTCATTATGAAATTGGCGCCAATTCCGGTCATCTCTGAATTGATTGATGCGATCCATTGATGTTTGTTTCTCTTCCATTTGTTTCTCATTTCCTTTCCTTACTGTCTTGCGTACCGCTATCTATCCCTCACACAATAACGTATTTTTGATAAAAAATCCTTACAACGAGATATGAATTCTGCCATACAACAGTGACACGACTGACAGAAACTGACAAACAAGTGACAAAAATGAAACGACGGATCCACGGTAGATTATGCTATATTTTACACAGTACACTTTTTATTCGCCAAAACCATGAAATATACGCATCAATTAAATCCCGTACCCA
This sequence comes from Enterococcus sp. DIV0876, assembly GCF_050529585.1. Classification (GTDB taxonomy): domain Bacteria; phylum Bacillota; class Bacilli; order Lactobacillales; family Enterococcaceae; genus Enterococcus_D. The sequence continues at coordinate 543,725 of NZ_CP172882.1, read as the reverse complement.
AGACCGATTACATCTTCACACCAACTCGGTAGACTAATCACTGTAGAACAAGAAGAAAGGATGAGCAGAATCGAAACCAAACACGCAAGAGGATTGACGGCAGCAGAGGTGAAAGCACGTGTCCAAAGCGGCGCCGTCAACAAAACAAAAAAAGACTATTCGAACACTTATCCGAAGATTATCTTTACCAATATTTTCACTTTTTTTAATTTGATCAACACACTCCTGTTTTTTCTGGTTTGCTTGACAGGTTCTTATCAAAACGGATTGTTTGTTTTTGTCGTTTTCAGCAATGTCGTCATCAACTTGTTTCAAGAGATCCGCTCAAAGCGTACCCTTGATCAATTGGCTTTACTCAAAGTAGCCAAGGCCAATGTATACCGCGATGGGCGCCTAGAAACGCTGCCGATCGAAAAGCTTGTCTTAGATGATCACATCTTCCTAAAAAGCGGTGATCAAGTGCCGACAGACGCAAAGATACGCGAAGGTGCGCTGGAAGTGAACGAATCCTTGTTGACTGGTGAGGTAGATAGTATTTATAAACAAACTGAGGATGAACTGTTCTCTGGCAGTTTTATTACCTCAGGTGAAGCTATCTGCCAAGTGATCCATGTCGGCGGAGACAATTATATCGAAAAAATCAACAAAGAAGCCAAATCCAGCAAGCGCCAGACTTACTTGATCCAAGGCAGTTTAAACAAGATCATTCGTTGGATCAGTTTGATTTTGGTGCCGCTATGCACCCTCTTATTCGTCAAACAATATTTATTTTCCAACGCCCCACTCAATACTGCGATTTTGCGGACAGTGGCCGCAGCGGTCGGCATGTTTCCAGAAGGTCTGTTCTTATTGACCAGTGTGACACTGACGATCAGTGCTGTTTATTTGGCTCGACGGAAAGTATTGGTCCAAGAGCTCAACTGTATCGATGCCTTGGCACGGGTCGATGTGATTTGTTTGGATAAAACTGGAACGATCACTGAAGGAAAAATGACGGTAGAAAAAGTCGTGCCCATTGCACCCAAAATAGATCTGTCTGAAATCACTGGAAATCTGCTGGCTCACTTGCCTGATCAAAATCCGACCGCACGCGCATTACGGGAACATTTCGAAACGGCCACCACCTTTGACGTGCAGCATGTGACGCCTTTTTCTTCTGATCGTAAATTTAGTTGTGTCACTTTTGCAGCACAAGGCACTTACTTTATCGGCGCCACATCGATACTGTTGTCTGCAGGTCATCCCGATATTTTGCAACAAGACCGTGCCTTTGCAAAGGCTGGATATCGGGTGATTTTGTTGGCCCATAGTCCCCTGTCCTACGAAACAGACCACACCCTGACAGATATCCGACCTCTTGGTTTCTTTTTATTGTCGGATACGATTCGGGCGGATGCCGAAACAACTCTTGACTATTTCCGTTCCCAAGGGATTGACTGTAAAGTGATTTCTGGAGATGATCCGGTAACTGTCAGTCAAATTGCAAAAAAAGTCAATTTACCTGGTGCTTCAGCGTATATCGATGTATCAACATTAACAGCTACGGAACTAAAAGAAGCGGTTGGCAAGTATCAAATTTTTGGTCGTGTCACCCCGCAGCAAAAGAAAGAGATGGTCCTTTACCTGAAAGAACTTGGCCATACAGTAGCTATGACTGGTGATGGCGTCAATGATGTCCTTGCTTTGAAAGAATCAGATTGCTCGATAGCCATGGCCTCTGGTGTCGATGCTGCCCGGCAAGTATCAAATTTGGTCTTATTAGAAAACCAATTTGCTGCATTGCCTTCAGTCATGGATGAAGGGCGACGGGTCATCAACAATATCACGCGCTCTGGTTCATTGGTCTTAGTCCAAGTATTGTTCTCAATCATCATAACGATCGGAACGTTGCTTTCAGGCACGACCTATCCTTTTGAACCCATTCAATTAACGATGATCAACGCTTGTTTTGTTGGTATTCCCACGTTCTTATTGAACTTTGAACCTGATTTCAAGCGTATCAAAGGTGACTTCATGACAACGATCTTTCAAAACGCCTTGCCAACAGCCATCACGATTTCAATTGGGACATTATTGATTATTAATATTGGTCATTGGTTCAACAGCAGCACGCAAGCCCTCTCGATCATGAGCATCATCTTTACGGCTTGGAATTATCGTTTGCTGCAAAGAAAAGTGTATCCGCCGATCAACAAATACCGAACGACCATTTTCTTTTGTACCCAATTTTTCTATTTTGTCGCCTTGATCATTGGGCAAAACTTATTCAATCTAGGCAATACCACCTATATCAATTTGGTTCTGCTCATTGCCTTGTTAAACTATGCTACGTACGCACAACGCTTCATCGAAAGATGGATGAAACACTTGGTTCGTCGTTATGTGAACATGCGATCTTTGCAAAAGTTATCATGATGCAAAACCAAATCTCAAACAAGAACCCTGTACCCCTAGCGCAGATCAAGCGCATGGGGTACAGGGTTCTTTACTATATTCAGTCATTGACGACAAAAAATACTGCTTATTTCTTTAGCCTAATACTTCCTCCATATTTTTCGCCATCTCCGAATAACCTAAATAATTCAGAATCGACAATTCCTTTTCAACATCTGTTAACGTAAAAGCCTCTTTTTTTTCAATCAGTTTTCTAAAGATATTTGCACAAATTTGTTCATACATATAATTCGGGTCATGCGTATATTCAAGCAGCTGTTCAAGTAATTTGGGCCCATACGTATAATCTTTTCTAATGGCAACCAGTAAAATCAATGCATTTAAGAGAATATGGGCAAAATCACTGTGGAGGGGTGAATCCGCAATGAATGAATGGATCCTGCGATTCAAGCGATTCAAATTACTATAGATATAGTCATTGGTAAAGGCAAACATACAACTTCCGAAAATCGAAATTTCAAACTTCCCCCATGTCTCAATGCGGTTCAAATAAGCGATGATATATTCAATCCCTTGTTCACTGCCTTTTAATGTGTGCTTTTGCATATAGTTGTATTCAATAGCAAATTGCTCTTTTTTGATTGCATAAAACACATCATTTGTTTCCTGATATTTTTGCAGCAAGTGTAAGGAAAGCGCCTGATATTTTTCTTCATTCCCATAAGTGATTGCCTGCTTAAATAAGGTATCATATTTCTTCTTCGTATCTAGACTAGACATATCTAAACGGTTTAGATATTCTTCGTACGTCACATTCAATCTGTCTAGGATTTGAGTCAACTTGTCCGAAGACAAAGACGTTCCTCGAATTTCAAATTTGTTCAATGCCTCTCGGCTCATAATATCTTGCGCCAGATTTGAAATCGTAAATCCGCGTTCTTCTCTTAGCGCTTTGATCACTTGATTGCTCTCCATAAGAAAACTCCTTTTTCCCAAGGTACATTTCATCACATTTCAAACCCATTATACAACAATCATCGTATCCTATACATACAAACAAATTAGTTTGAGGAGGGGAGAAAAATGTTTGATATTTTCTCGGGTTCTTGGTGGCATCATATTGGCTTATAAAAAGATGTCTTGGCTTTTCGTGTCTAAATCATGTTCATGAAGCGGCAATTTTGACTGATATGTACAAATAATTTACTGTTATAAATTAACGTGCACTTGAAAGAACGCTTCCCCTATTAAAAGTTTGAACAAGCAATCAAAAAAACTGCTACCTTTCATTACAGGATGAAGGTAGCAGTTTTTTACTGTCCAACTTACGCTTATTTTGTCCGCAGTATTCTTGCAACGTTCTTTGCGGATCCACAAAAAAGTCAAGCAAACATTTTCTTTGCCGCACGAGCCAAAGTTTTTAAATCCTTGTCGTAACGAGGCGTCGGTACCAAGCGAGACATTGGGATACCGGCAAAATGGAAAGCAGCGATTTCTCCTGAACGTACAGCACTTTGTTCGGTGAAAATCATTTGATATGGTTGTTCCACGAATTCACCAGTAAACGCAAGGTTCGTCGAATGGGCAGGAATCACTTTCGGCCGATCACTTTTGGCACGATTGTTAAACAAAGCAGAAGCATAAGGCATATACACTGGAATGTTGTTGATGACACTCGCCATGATCAATGCTTCTTTATCGCGAATGTTGCCTGGTCCTGGATCCACTTTAGATAATTGACCTATCAGTTCTTGCAACATCTCTTTGCCGGTCATTTCAATATACATTTTGTCAACAAATTCTCCCCGGCGACGTGGATATAAGAAATATCCCCAAATGACGGTTTCATTTGGTTTTTGGCTAGTGAAATGCGGTTGATGGTGCACCACGATCGACATATTGACATCTTTTTGGTTCAACGGTGTAATCGGTGTTGTTGAGATAAACGAGTTCAACGCATTTCCTGGTTCTTGGGTCGTAATTCTGGTGATTTCATTCAACAGCAAATGATCTTTAGTCGTCAAAGTGAAGCTGACCCACTCGCTGGCATCACGGTCCGCAAAGAACTTATCCGGATTGCCAACGTTATAAAAGCGTTCCGCAGCTTTCTTCCAAAGACTAGATGCTGCCCCGTAATCCATGTTTTCTGGTGCAGGTGTATCAAAGTCACCCAAAGTAGCAGAATCAGTGATCGATCCATTCGTGAAAATTACGGCTGTATCTTCATCTACTGCGACAAATTCATCTTGATTGGTCTTTGTGTTATGCATATGCAAACCTGTCACGGTGATTTCATCTTGCATCGTCGTTTCTTTGAATGTCCAATCGGTCACCAAACGATCTAAGACAATTTGACAGCCCTGATCTTTCAAATAATTGATCAATGGCAGCATAATACTTTCATATTGATTGTAACGGGTCCGATTGACACCAACTAAGTGTTCGATTTGGGTGAATTCATAAATCATTTGATGCATATAGCGCCGCAATTCTTGCGCGGAACTTCGGGTCCGAAAGGCAAACGTCGTTTCCCACATAAACCAAAAATTTGATTCAAAGAAATCTGGATCATCTTTAAAGTATTCAGCTATCGTTACGTTGTCTAATTTTTCTTCTTCTGAATCAGGCATCATGATCATCTTGGTCAGCAGCATTCGGCTTTTGTTGTTTAAGCCTAACCGTCCCCCGTCGATGATCCCTTTGCCGCCTTCTAATAAACGGGCTTTATCAAAGGTTCGATGCTTGGCATCGAAATCCCGGGTATCTTCGGCCGCTGTCATATTGGGTTCTGTTGCAGATGGAATTCTGTCCAGCAAATCCATCAAATCGACATATGTCCGGTAATTCAGCATCCGTCCACCACGCGCCACATAGCCTTTTTGGTTGTCCATTGGGTGGTTCTTATTCCAGTATTCATCAGTGACATCTTCAGTCGGTGCCCCATCATTTGAGCCATGATCATCGAGAGAGTAAAAGGTGATTTGATCGCCTTGCCAATTGCCTTCTTGAATCAGATAAACTGCTGCGGCCATATTGGATAGTCCTGCGCCGATCATGATTGCTTTTTTCTTTTGCATTGTGCTTCCTCCTCATTATTCATCCTGCATAATGTGCGGCTATTTCAATGTTGAATCATATTCATCGTATAACCAGGCATCATCTTCAAAAAAACCTGTCTTCTTCGCCAAGTATCCAGCACCAGCTGCCACGATGCCAATACCGATCGTCCATAAGATCATTTTTTTCTTCATGTGATTTCGCTCCTTCGTTATCATTCTATGTCTTATTCAACTTACGGATTCATCGTAGTCCTAAGCAAGAAATACTTCAAATGATAACTAATGTGATTTTATTGTTATTGGACATTTTGGGTGATTTGTCAAAAAAAGCCTTACTTTATAAAGATTTTTATTCTGTACACCAAAAACCATTGAATCCTCTTATTGAAATCACAGAAATAGAAGAATCACAAGGGGCACTATTCAACATTTTGAAACAAATTACCTTGATGCCAGATGCTTAGTTTTGTGCGAACTCTGGTCTAACTTTTATGGTGAATAGCTTTTTACAAGCTGCGGGGTATACGATTCCAGAAGATATAAGTATTTTATGCTTCGATGACACAGAATTTACTAGAAGTGCCGTGCCGCAAATCACAAATATATCTACAGATTTGAATTATATGGGGAAATTAACAGTTAAAACACTAATCAAAAGAATCGAGGAAAATAGTACACCGTTTATCCAACAAAAAATCTCGCCGCAATTGACGATTCGTGGATCTGTACGAAGGATTGAAGTATAAAATATCTTAATGATAACAAGAAAAAATAGCCCTTTAGAGTTGGTTTGGTTGGTACTTTATGAATGAGCGAGAATCTGCAAATAAATCAATTACACTAGTCAAAAAGATATTTTTGATGAAACGTTTTACTGAACAAAAAATTAAGCGTGTTTTATTTTTAAAAATATAAAAAAGATGACAGCACTATCTATCAGCTGTCATCTTCTGCTATTTTCAAAGCTAATCCAATATAGAGAAACCCAAATCTTTAATATCACGATTAAACATTTTTACTGTCTCCAGTGATAATTTGTCTAAGTCCATATGGTACATGGATAATTTATTCAAAATTGCGGGTGTAGCCGTAATGATATCGACACCTAATTTTTCAGCTTGCATAATATTATAGACTTCTCTCGAGCTCGCCCATAAGAGTTTTGTACCAGCTTTTTCTCTACATAATTCTAGCGCCTTTTTCATCAAAGGTTCAGGATCAATCCCTGTATCAGCAATTCTTCCAGCAAAAACAGATACAATATTATTCGTATCTGTATGAAATGCAGATACCGTATCCTGAACTTGTTTTTCAGTCATAATCGCTGTTACGTTTAATTTCAACCCTTTTTCCGAGAGTTTTTTTATTAGTGGAATCGAAGTCTGGCCTAATGTATTGGTGATAGGAATTTTGACGTACACGTTTTTTCCTAGTGAGGATAGTTTTAAAGCTTCTTGTTCCATAATACCAAAATCATCAGAAAACACTTCAAAACTAATCGGCATATCTTCAATATTTTCCAATACTTCCTTGGCAAATGACATATAGTTTTTTATACCTGCTTGTTTCATTAAAGTCGGGTTAGTAGTAAAACCAGATACTATTCCTTTTTCCTTCATTGCTAACATATCTTTCAATACAGCTCCATCTGAATAAATATCAATATTTAGATTCATTACTCAACCTCCATTTCTTCATTATTAATCGCTACTTTTGATGGTTTAAGTATGTTAGGTAAAAATAGAGCGAGCAATACGATTCCTATAATACCGTAGATACCCACTTGTCCAAATTGTCCACCTACTTTACCGAGCAGTATGCCGATCCACCCAAAGTCAAAGTCACCAAATGTTGCATTCGAGAATCCTAATTGACCTAATACAGGCAATAGAAAAGCAGGTAGAAAAGCCAAGAAAAGGCCATTTACAAAAGATCCAATCATAGCACCTCTTCTGCCTCCAGTTGAGTTTCCATAAACACCTGCTGTGGCACCACAGAAAAAGTGTGGCACTAATCCAGGAATGATCAATACGCCACCTATGGCACCGAGAATGAACATGCCAATTAGTCCGCCAATAAAGCTTGAAATGAACCCAATAATAACGGCAGTCTGCGCATATGGAAAGAACACAGCGCAATCAACTGCAGGAACTGCATTGGGGATCACTTTGTCTGCAATTCCTTGAAACGCTGGAAGTAAATCTGCAAGTATCATTCGGACCCCTGAGTAAACAATTGTTACACCAACAGCAAATTTCAGTCCACAAAGAATAGCGAATAAATAAGGAGACTTCCCATCAGATAATGTAGAAACAAAATCTGGGCCTGCAGCAATTGCAGATACTAGATAGAAAATAATCATTGTTAACGCTGTTGAGATTGTTGTATTTCTTAAGAAGCCAAATTTTTCTGGTACTTGAATGTCTTCAGTTGATTTCGAGTCTTTTCCAACCAATTGACCGATCCAAGCAGAAAGGTAATAGCCGATTGAACCAAAATGTCCCATAGCTATTTCATCACCATCAGTAACTTTAAGAGTATACTTTTGTCCAATTGCTGGAGACATTGCACTCCATGCACCTAGAAAAAAACCTCCTACTACGACAAGCACCGTTCCTTGAAACCCAATAGCTCCCAATACAGCTGATAATAAACATGCCATAAAAAATGAATGATGTCCTGTTAAAAAAACATACTTATATCTAGTAAACCTGGCGATCAATAAATTAAAAATTAGTCCTACGATTAAAATAGTCATTGTTTCTACACCTAACACTTTTTGTGCCACCGAAGTTACAGCTTCATTGTTTGGAACAACTCCTGTAATATGAAAACCCTGTTCTATCATTTGCGAGAGCGGATCCAAATTTGCACTAATAACATCCGCACCAGCAGCTAGCATTAGATAACCTAAAATCGGCCCCAAAGTTCCAGTTAACACCTTATGCCCAGGGGCTTTCATCGCAATAAGCCCTACAAAAGCTACAAGTCCCATTAAAATTGCTGGTTCACTAAACATATCTTTGAAAAATTCTAATATAAACATTTTTTTCCTCCATATTAATCTATTTTTGTTAGAGAAAAAGCGCGCTTTTTAAACTTTACTGGCCAAGTAAAGTTGTAATTATTTATTCAATTCTTCTAAAACAGGCAACAAATCTTCAGTTATTTTTTTCTTATCTGCATAGCTTCTAACAATTGCAACCTTCTTATCATCAGGAAATTGCTTTGCAAATTCTTCAACAGTAACAAATAAATCTGGATTTTCACCCAAAGCTGCATTGAAATCACTAGGCCGAGCCTCTAACTCAATACCATTTTTTTTTGCTAATTGATTAATTTTCATTGCTAACAAGTTACTACTTCCGATGCCGTTCCCACATACTGTTATTATACGAATCATTGATTTTCCTCCTCTTGTATATATTTTTCAACTAATTGCATAAAACATGTCTTGTCATCTTGTGCAATCAAAGAATCAACTTTATCCTCTTCATCAATCACGACAGATATATCTTGTAAAACTTCTAAATGACTTTGATTATCCTTTGTAGCCAAACAAATAATGATATAGACTAGATGATTTTCACCAAATATGACAGGTTCATCTAATTTCAAAATACTCACTCCTGTTCCCAAAGAACCCAATTCTGGTCTCGCATGAGGCATAGCTACTTTAGGAACTAAAACCACGTAATCGCCTAATCTATTAATTGAATCGATCATTGCTTCTACGTACCTTTTTTCAATGATACCCTCTAAAAGTAATGGTTCAGAAGCGATTACAATTGCTTCTCGCCAATCATCCACCTTATCTTTAAATTGAATTCTATTATTCGAAAAATGACACTTTAATGATGTGCCCATCTAAATCCCTCCTTCTACAATTCCATTGTATAAAATAGACCAGACCTTTGAAAGCCCTACCATTTCCATTTCAAACTGGAAATACATGGAATATAAAGTTCACTTATTTCCACTTAATCTTGGAAAACATTTAAAAAAAACAAAAAATATTATGGATCAAAAACTTTAAAGCGCTATCATCAGCTTCTAATCCATCTATAAAAAACAATGAAAACCGATGGTTTCTATTCATTGCTTATCTCATTATTTCTTCCATTTGTATTTGATATATAATATTTAGGAAAGGGTGATTGATTTGTTTGCGTACAATAGACTAAAACAGTTATTTATACTTCTTTATGAAAAAGATATTTTATCTGCCAAAGAAATTTCGCAGAAACTTTCAGTCTCTGACCGAACAATTCGTTCTGATCTACAACAGTTAAATGAACTGTTACTCTCTTATCATTCAACAGTTCATTTAATTAGAGGAAAAGGATATCAAATACACAATAAAGAAAATCTAGTCAATATATATAAAGAAGCCACCACGAGTTATTCAGATAATTACACATTACTAGAAACAACAGAAGATAGACTTCGACAATTACTACTCATTTTTTTCAATACGTCTCATTATCTTTCGTTAGACGTTCTATGCAAAAAAATTTTTGTAGGAAGAACTACCTTATTAGGGTATATAAAGCAGTTAAGATCAATTCTTATTGCTTATGATCTCAAAATAGAAGCTAAAACAAATCATGGCTATAAAATATCAGGAAATGAAGTGAACATACGCCAATGTATGTCCGAACAATTGATTGAAAGAAATTTTAATAGCTATATATCCGAATTCTCTATATTCGAAAAACAAGTTTTTTCAAATATAGACTTGGAAGGTATTCGTGCATATTTAGCTGTGATATTTCCACCAAAAAAATTTAAAATATCTGATTACAATAGAAAAAACTTTATTATTCAAATTGCAATCGCCATACAAAGGAATCAGATATCAAAGAAAATCGACCAAGCAAATGGGTTTGTTTTCTTAGACCTTGATATAAATCATGCTTTAACTGAACTTTTCAAGTGGATTGAAGAACACTACTTGATTGTCCTTGATCAAAATGAACAAAAGTGGCTGAATAACCATCTTGCTGCTGAATTTCAATTGTCTTCAACTTCACAAAAACAAAGAGACCATGTTGATTCCCTCGTCGAAGAACTATTAACCGACATTAAGATGAGCTTCAATCAGAATTTAATGGATGACTCAACATTAAGAAGCGATTTGATCGCACATTTTAATAACTATCTACCTCTAAGAAAATTATTGAAATTTAAAGAAAATCCACTTTTAGATACCATCAAAAAAAATTTTCCATATGCTTTTGACATATGTTTTATCACTATCTCAAAGAATATTCATTTTGATAAGTATGCTTTTACTGAAGAAGATATCGGGTTTATCGCATTGCATATTGCAGCGGCCTTAGAAAGAAAACAAGACTTTCATAATAAAAAGAAAGTCATCATCGTCTGTGGTCAAGGCGTTTCTACCAGTCGTCTTATCGAAGCAATCATAAAGAAAAAGTTTATGGAAGAGATTGAGGTTGTGGACATCTTGTCTTTTGCAAGTTATCAATTAAAAGATATTTCTCAGGTGGACTTTATTATTTCTACTATACCTTTAAAAGAAGAACGAATTCCTGTGATTCAAATTGATTTTCTTTCTATAAATGAAAGCATGCTTGAAATCGAACGCAGTCTTGTAAAACAGTCGCCCCCAGTCAATGCTAAGTATATATTTCGACCAGATCTTTTTCATCTAAGTAATAAGAATTCTGATAAAGACATTATTATTGAAGGTTGTCTGAAATTAGAAGAGAAACAAATCGTTGATAAACGTTTCATTGAAAAAATTTTAAGTAGAGAACGTATCGCACCAACAAATCTAACAAACTGGATTGCCATTCCTCACGCGATCGATCCTACGATTGAACATACAGAAATTTTTATTAGTATTTGCAGAAACCCTATCAATTGGTTTGGCAATGGATCCGTTAAAATTATTTTCTTGTTAGCTGTAGCGGAAAAAGAAAAAGAAGCTTTACAAGACTTTTTTGAGCAGCTTTCTGATATCGTGGATAATGATACTATCCAAAAAAAAATGGCTTCTTCAAAAACGTTTGATGATTTTATCGAACATTTTCAATTTTAATAAATAAAACATCTAAGACAAGTGAGATAAACGTACTCTCCTGTCTTAGATGTTTTCACTTTAAAGCTTTTTCTACTTTATATCTTTTTTCTCTAAACAACTATAGACTATCCAGCTGTCCATTACAAACATTTCAAAAATCACTGCCAAATATTGTGCCTCTTACTGTTTGTCAATACCAATCCTAAAAGAGACATACCATTATTTAGATTTCCTGACCAAGTCAACAACGCAAGCTTAAATGCTATAAATTATTCAAAAAATAATTAGTCATAATGAATTTAGCGAAAAACGTTATCGTTTGCATAATATAATCCATTATGACAGTAAAGTTTAATGACGGTGGTGATTCCTTGAAAGAAGGTGGTGCTTATGAAAATACGCACAAAATCTTATGAATGGAGAAGCCTTTTGTCCGCATACGAAACGATTCAGACCATCCTCGGCTTTGGTATGTTTACCATTGCTTTGATCAGTCTAACCGTAAAGTTGCTTAAAAACGACAAAAATAAGCCGTCACTTTAGCAGAGGTCGACTTATTTTTGGTAGAACTTCCGTCAGCCTTTAGTTTATGTAAAAGGGGGGATATCAGTTAAGCATGAGCTTTCAACCTCTGTGTAGTTTAAAATCATTTCAACTTTTACTTTAGAATCTGGTGTTATTTCAGTAGCTTTTATGGCATTATCCTGGATAATACCAAGCGAACGAATAATGACCATAATCATCTTGTTTGAAATTGGCTTAAATATTGTAAGAATATGCATGAATCAACTAGTACCAATGCTGTACTCAAGTAAAGCCTTAGTTAAACAAACGATTTAGGAAGAAATATTACCGCCGTAGATTTTATATAAAAAAAGAAGTAGGCCACTTGTAGAAAGCAACCCACTTCTTTTTTTCTATTTAACTCACTTTTTACATCATCTATTGACTTATTTAACAATCTCAATGTTTCAAAAATAACGTTTTCTCTTTGAAATTTTAAAAAATGAAGATTCTTCATAATTAACTCTGTATAGAGACTAATTCCTTCATTGCCTCCCATTCTTACTCCTCCTAATTCTAAAGCAGTTTTTCAATCCAACTTTTTAATTCAAAACGACTATGATCAGGACTAGCAGTATTAATGGGCATATTGATATACCTATTATGAAGTTGTGTTAAAGCAGTAGCTGATATAAAAATGAAAAACATCACTTTTGTACTTTAACTAAATTGGTAAAACGTTTTGATCTGTTTTCTCCCTTCTATTATTCATTTTTCAATGGCCGACTCAATTATAATTCATCATATTTATGCTTCGAATCTTTACTTTTTTCTATTGGATACTTGAGATTATTCTTCTCTAGTTTTTCTTTGATGATTTCATCAATATTTAAATTTAAGTTATCTGCCAACATATAACTATAAATCAAAACATCCGCTATTTCTTCTTTTAAGTGTTCAAAATCTTTGCGTGCTTCCTCCGAAGATTTCCATTGGAATATTTCAAGTAGTTCTGCTGCTTCAATAGATATTGACAGTGCTAGATCTTTCTCATTATGAAATTGACGCCAATTTCTTTCATCACGAAATTTATTTATCCTCTCCATTGTATCAGATGTATCGCTCATGGCTTCTCTCTTCCCTTTCAGTTTGAATCGCTAATAGTTTTTCTCGCAACTTGGGATTAACTGCATAAATATATAACCCTTTAATCGCTCTTTTCATCAAAATATTGACTGAATTTAAAATGATTTTTTCTTTTGCATAATTCGTGGTCTCCTGATCCATGTCTTCCCTACCGATAAAAGCGCCAGTATCCTTGTATTGATCAATATCAATGGTCAGTACATCCGCAATAGGATCATAATCGATTGATGGCCCCAATACTAAGCCAACATGATTCAAATCAAAACCTTGAATCGTATAAATCGATCCTACTTCATGAATCGTTTCAGGGCGCTCCGCCCAAGTTACTTTAGAATCAGTAGAATTCCAAGACATATTGATACCATCTGGATCCACCAAATAGGAAGCACCATCTTTTTTATGGGTATAATCAAATGTAGCTATCAACCTTGATAACCCGTCTTGCTCATCTAATGCAGAAATCTTAGTTTTTAGTTTTTCAGGAGCGTCCATAATCTGTAGCACAAACCTATCTGTTGATTCTGGAAGATCACCGATGCGTTTATGAACAAATGCATCAATCCATTGGACTACCATTGGGCTGCTTTGCATTCTCAACTGATTTGTTAAATGATATCTAGTTGCCCCATATTTTTTTTGAAAAATAGTTAATTGATTCTCATCCCAATAACTTTTGATTTTTAAAACTTGCTTAGGGTCAAAAATGCAAATAGTTATTTTTGATCTCTTTACGATTTCCTCTAACTGATTATCAAAGTGAAAGTTATTGTAACTATCTCTCTTGGTGAGTAACAAATGTGCTTCATCTACGATTACTATATCTGGTTCTTTTTGATTTTTGTCTATTTGATTGATAAAAGTTGTTGGCTTGAGTATATGATTCTTTTTTAAATTTGGTAAACTATCCGCCATAGAATGATATGTTTTTAGCATCTCTGAATGGTTCACTAATAGGTAATTATCTGTTCCCTTAAAAATCGACTCCGTTTTGGTGAAATCTTGAAGTGTATTATATAGTGAGGTCAATAAAACACTTTTCCCAGTCCCCGCATCGCCTTCAATCATAAAAACTTTTTGCGAATCATTTGAATTGATTGATTTCTTACAATACGCAATAATATCTAACTTTATATCAAGTTGTTCGGGTGTTAGCTCTTTAAAGGGGGACAATTTATAAACATCTTTATTTCTAATCGTATCAATTGAATGTACAGCTAAATGTCGCTTTTGAAGCTCTTCCCATAGTTCACGAAAAATGATTTCATCATAAAATTCTTTTTCGTAATATTGATGCATTTGAACTTGTCTTGTTTGACTTACATTCTGTAATTGAAATTTTTCGTCTCCAATAAAATGATTGATCAAATTTGTTTCGATATTGTATGTAGCTGATTGGTTGAATTTCTCATGCCCTATTAAGAGCGCTTCTTGAATTCCTTTACGCTTAGGATCCTTTATATGCTGTTGCATTCGCTTATTTACTTGTACTGTTTGTCCTATATAAGCAATTGGTTTTTTATGGTTCTGACGATTATAAAGAATATATACGATTGGATATTGATTGATATAAGCTGTCGTCACACTTGAAATATCACCTTCTTGAAAATGATGTTCTTCAAAAATTAATGCGTTGTCCATCGTTCTGACTCCATTTTCTGCATATTTTCTGCCTACTATATTTTAAGTATATCATTGGTTTATTCAGTAATAAATGGTTTGATTTCCCTAGGTATTCGTATGGGTCTTCATCTTATTATATAAAAAAATGATTCGGAGCAAATACATTTGTATTTGCCTCGAATCAATCTACTATTCTTTATTGCTTCGCATAGCCATTTCCATGTCCAGGACTATAGTTCTGCGCCTCTGATACGGTAATCAGTGAAAAATTACTTGGAATCTTCACTTGGCCATACGTCTTGCCACTTTCGACCTTCAAGAACTTATATCCTGCAGGTGCTTGGTACCATTCGCCAACCAATGAAGGAGATGGCGTGGCTTGGTTGGCACTCGCTTGATTCGCTTCCTCGGCTTTCGCTTGCTCCGCGGCTGCTGCTTGTTCTTTGGCTTTCTTCTCTTGTTCAGCCTTCGCAGCTGCTTCAGCTTCTTTTTTCTTATCAGCGATCCGTTTATCACTATTTGTCTTCGCGCTGTCATATTGGCTATCCAATGCAGAAAAGTCATCTTTTAGGTCGCCTGGCTTATAGTCTTTCAACGCCAATGTCTCTTCTAAGGTTGTTTTCGCAGTTGTCAGCTCTTTTGTTTCATCCTCTGAAAGATCACCATCATCAAGCAATGATGTTGTTTCTTTGATCAGTGATTTGGCTTTAGATTCATAATCTTTGAATTCTTTGGCAGTCGCTTCTTGCCTTTGGCTGATATTTTCAATCAGCTTCGCCGAAGTGCTTTGCCGCGCTTCGACCGCTTGCTTCTCATCCGCATCTTCAAAAAATGTTTGGTTGTCTGCTTTGTTTTGCGTTAAGTCTTTTTTATCGCTCTCTGACAAATAGTCTTTTTTCAGCAATGTATCTGTTGCTTTGTTATCTTCTTTAAGCTTATCAACTAGAGAAATCAGTTCTTTTTGATGACTCTCGACTGCTTTAGCCAGCGTTGTTACTTCATTTGCTAAAGACCTGACCGGTGCGATTTCTTTCGTTCCAGCAACAGCTTGATACTTCTCTGTGATTTCATTGATTTGCGTTTGATCGTCTTTGGTAATAAACGCTTCATCGCTTTTTTTAGCCAACGCATCTAGTTGTGTTTTGACTTGGCTAAGTTCTGTTTTAACGGCATTGGCTTCTGCAGATGACACACTCTTTTCAACTTTTGCGAGCGCTGCTTCACTTTGCGCGATCAAATCCAATAAACCTTGTCTATTTTCAGAATCTTTCACTTGATCAAACGAGGTCAATTCATGTTCTAATGTGCTTTGTTCCTCTTCTGAGATAAACTCTGATTGAAGCAATGTATTGATTTTTTGTTCTTGTTTTTCTTGCTGATCATAGACATCTTGGTAGGCATTTGCATTCACAGAGGTTGCAATGATCCCTGTCATTGAAAAAGCCAAAATTATCCCTAATAACTCTTTTCTTAATTTCATTCTTTCTCTCCTATTAGACCAACTCTTTATTATGGTTTGTTCCTAATGCCCGAAATGTATCCAGAGTGATTTCCCCATTTTCTTCATCACCGGTCATCTCATTGAGGAACAAATAATACGCACGCAATTCATCCACTTTCCCGTGAAACGCTGTCCGTGCTTCTTTGTCTTGCCATTTTTTCTCTTGTGCTAACCAATCAAAAAGACTACTTGCTTCTTCTTGCGGCAATTTATTGAGTTGTTGGTCAATAAAAAAGACAAGCGCTTCTTGTTGAAATAATTTTGGATTTGCTTTTCGCAAATATTTCTTTAATTGTGCATATGATTTACTCTCGACGCGGGTTTTATTTGCATAAAAAAGAGCAATGCCCATTCCCACCAAATAAATAAGCAAAGGATTGATTCTTACAACATCTAAAGAAACGATGACGCTTGCTAGTACGATCAATCCGATAGATACCACCATGATTTTCTTGTAGTATTGCTTTTGCTTCTGATATTCACCCATAATATCTTGGTACTCTTTCATTTTTTTACCACCCTAATTTTATTTATTAACAAGATTATGATAGCCTTTACTTTCAATCGTAGCAAGGGATATTTTGCGTTTTCACTGACTTTTTCATAAAACACCTAATCCTTTTTATCAGGTGATAAAAAAATCGAGATAAACTTGTGTAATTTCGTCAATTTCCACATCTTGCGACTTATTTCACATTGACACACGTGCACATAAAGGATAGCATTAAAAATGAAACCGTGTGCAAAAGTAAATATAAGGGTGTGTCCTCGTTGAACATGATCAAATCTGTTGTCCGTAGTAGTTCCAATTGGCTAAAATCTTTTTATTCCGGGCAAGATATTGCCTATCCATTTATCCTCTCTCTCGTTTTGCCCGTGATTCTCGATCAATTCTTTCTTGTGAGTTTTAACTTTGTCAATACAGCGATGATCAGCTCTGCTGGTACCGAAGCTGTTAGTGCCGTCAGTATGGTGGGCAGCTTGCATTTCTTTTTGGTCAACACATTTACTGCTGTAGGGCTGGGGGGGACGGTACTGATGGCCCAGTATTTTGGCAAAAAAGACATCAAACAACTGAGTAAAGTCTGCAGCGGGACGGTTTACGGTGCGGTATTTGTGGCTTGTACCGTCAGTCTCTTGATTGCTTGTTTTCACCAAAACATTTTGCACTTGCTATTCGGTCAGGCTGAACCGTTGGTCTTGGAGAACGCCCAAATCTATTTATTGGGGTTGCTGGCTTCTTATCCGTTGCAAGCAGTCGTTGAAGGTACAAATGGCAGCTTAAGAGGAATCGGCCGGACAAAGGCATCCTTGAAATTGTCTTTGCTGATGAACTTTGTCTACATTGTCTTCAATATTCTCTTTTTGCATGTATTAGGCATGGGGATGATTGGATTGATCAGTTCTCTATTGATTTCAAGGGTGATTGGGATGCTCTTTGCTGTCTACACATTGCGCATCAATCGCGGCCTCTTTTTATTAAAGAAAGAAGATTTTCTGCATATTCGCATGAAAGTTATCAGCAAAGTGTTAAAAATCAGTATTCCCTTTGCTGCTGAATCGTTGTTTTTTAATGGCGGAAAAATCATTATCCAAACAATGATCGTCAGTTTTGGAACCAATGTGATTGCTACCAACGCGATTGCGTCTTCATGGATTCAGATTTCAGAAATCATTCCTAGCGCATTGGCCACATCCCTTGTGCCAATCGTGGGTCAAAGTATTGGACGGGGCAATATTGCAGACGCCAAGAAGTTTACGAAAGCCTTTGTTTTGACTGGCATGGTGGCGTTTCTTGTTGTTGACTTAAGTCTGCTGCCCTTCTTTTCATTTGGGATGCGCCTTTTCAATCCTCCGGCAGTCATTATCCCAGCGATTTACAGACTCTATTTGATTGCCATTGTGATGCACTTTTTGACTTGGAGCATCGGCTTCATTTTGCCTGCCGCATTACGAGCTGCAGGCGATGCCAACTTCACCACGATGGCTTCGCTGCTTTCAATGTGGATCTTTCGGATCGGCATGGGGTACTTGGCGGGAATCGTATTGGGCTATGGTTTGACGGGGATCTATGTGGTCATGACGATCGAATGGGGCGTTCGTGGACTGATTTTCTTCCTGCGATTTAGCGGAAAGAAATGGTATCAGCATACGTTGACATAGACGTTCATTGGTTCTTTTTCCATGAAAAAAGCTAAAACCATCTTTTGGATGATTTTAGCTTTTTTATACACATTCATGTGCTTAGCTACCTATATCTTTTATCTACCCTATGCAACCTGCTTTGCTTAAATTCTAGATTGAAAGAGTATTCTATTTTACAAGGCAGCAATGATTATACTAAACAATTTGAAAGTATACATGATAACTTTGTTCATTAATTTGATTCAATGGTACGAATTGACGTCCATCTAGCTGGTAGTAATTATTTTTTTCAACAATCCCTTTTTTTATTTTTTCAAAAGATAGTTGTTGATATTCATTTGATTCAGAAATTTCAGCTAAAATATCTCGTCCATATGCAATGGAACAGACCGTGGGATCATCATTCGCAGCAATCAGACGTACTACTGGCTTCAGGTCAAGAATAATCTTTGTATTGACCATCTCTCCAGTAAATACTAGGTAATCCATATCAGAACACTCTTTAACCTGTCCAGAAACGGTCAATGATAGTAGATCAGCCCATTGTGGTCGGCGAATCTTCAATGTTTTTGATGCCGGCAAATCAACCACTAATTCAATTCGATGATTATCCGCATGTAGCTGCCGAATGGCGATATCCTTTGCTTTGACTTCACTCGGATAGAACAGGTTAACGTATACAGTATCATCAGCAAACGCATAGATATCTTTTTGAAAACGTAGTAATGTTTCCAAACCAGTTCCATGGCAGCAAGTATTTTCGTCTGTGTCAAAATGCTTGTGGGCAGCTGGTTCTAAAGGCATAAAATATGTCGTCCCACCATCACAGCTATGACTGGCCGCTGAAAGCAAATGATTATGGAGGACATTCTCATAGTAGTCCATATATGCTTTATCTGGGTGAATATCGAATAGCTTACGTGACAGTTTCAATAAGTTGTGGCTGGCACAACTCTCAGCAGATTTGCTCGTTATATAGTTGCGAATTGCCCCATGTCCTTTAAACATTTCTGTTTCGCCAACACCACCTATAGAATACGCGTGATGATTTGTGACAATCTGCCAAAAATTCTCAGCGATCTCATAATATTTTTTTTCACCGGTCTCTTCATAAATATCTAAAGCACCCAAAATCTGCGGGATATGCTGGTTGGCATGCACACCGTCCAACGTGTCAAAATTCTCTGCCATTGGAACAAATAGTTTGTCGTTCTCAAAAAGTAAAGCAGTATTCAGATATTTCTCTTCATGCGTCAAATGATACAAACGCATCAAAGCTGAAATCATGCCACCAAATTCTCCAGCTATATAGATCGACCACATCTTGTTCAGTTGTTCTGGCAACAGTTTTGCTAAACGCTTTGTGGTCCAATCACCTAAGGCTACTGCAGCACTCAATCCTGTTTCATTATCAGCATATTGATAACTATCCAATAATCCCTGAAAAAGCTTATCAAGTGTATAATAGGGTGCCCATATAGTTGGGTAAGTTGTGAATTTCTCCAACAGATCGAATTGTTTCTCGGAATAAGCGCTGATGAATCCTTCATGCATCCCTTTATCTGCAAGAGCCAATTGACATTCTCGTAAGCCGTTTACCAACGCTTCCACCTTTTCATAGTAAATCGGATTTTTTGTAGCATATGCTGCCAAAGATAACGAAGAAAGGTAATGGCCCGTGGTATGTCCTTTCAAATTGCATTCAGGAGCATCCCATCCTGTCATTGGTTTGGCTCCACGAGTAGATAAGTCTGCTACTTCCCGGAAACTATACAACAATTGATCGATATCCACTTGTTCTAGATGAGACAACATCCGATCTGCTGCATCCTTAAATGGAGAATTTGGCAGTAATTTAGTAGCATAGGATTCTAATAGGTGAACAGGTTCTGTCTCAAAATCCTCAATCACGATCAATTCTACAAGGTACTTTCCACCCGCTACCTGCCCTTGCATCGAGGACATATCCTTAGACACATACTGTTGATTCCAAGCCACCTCTACTGTTGTATATTCACCATTGTCCAACTTAGCTACGCAAACACTTGGCAGTGATTTTTTTAAATCCTTTTTTTGTACATGAACTGGATAGACTTTTACAATCGTGGTTTTCTGTTCTTCTTCCAAGACCGTTGCGGTAAATATTCTTTGTTTCGTGATTCCAGCCATCGAGGCAGTTACTTCTAAGTTCACCTCACGATTGCCAACCCCAAAAGTAGGCCGTGTAACTTTTCCCTCGTTACTGATAAACAAAATCTCACCCGTCTGCCAGCTAAACCTACTACCTCTTTTTCCCTCAAAAGGCAATTGTAAGTCCGTATCTACTGTGCCAAGATTACCTAAATATATATCTGCTAAATCACTCAACAAAATCTCTTCAATTTTCTCGGTTGTTAATACTGTTGCTTCCATTTCCATTAGACACCACCTTCAGTTGATTTGACTTCATGATTCATTATTTCTTTAGTAAAATCAGTGTTTAATGGCTTTGATGATTGTTCTTTGAACCAATTTTTACCATCTATTAATCGAGCAATAACCATTGAAACAGCTGGATCAGAAGTGACATTGATCATTGTACAAAATGGATCAGTTAAAGTGCCCATGATTACAATTAGCGGTACTGCTTCTGTAGGGAACCCAAAAGCCGTGCAGATGAACAATTCACCAATAAATCCCCCACTCGGGATCGTTCCAACTATTATTCCGGAAATTACCGCTACCAATACTGCTAAAAGCATTTGCTGCAAATCAAAGTTTCGTTGATAAAGGGCAAATAAGAAAGCAATTTTCATAATCTGTACACTTACTACACCATTTTTATGCGTGCTTCCTCCTAGCGGAATCACAATATCACAAATATCATTAGGAATCCCCATTCGTTGCGCTGCAATCAGATTCACCGGGATACAAGCCGTAGAACTGCAAGTACCCATAGCCGTAGTCAGCGGCAAGGTGATATGTTTCCAATAGGATTTCAACCCATCGATCCCACCACCCCAATAGGTATACGCCGTGGATGTAAACACGAAGAATAAAATACAAAACAGTACATATATGATCGATAAACGTGCAATAGAACCCACTACCTGGCCACCTAGCTGACCAATCATCGAAGCAAAATAACAGGCAATTCCTATTGGCGCAAGTTTCATAACAAAAGCCACCATTTTAGAGAAAATCTCAGTCATATTATTCAAGAACTGCTTCATTCCCGGCACCTTGTCACCGAGCATACTGGTGGCAATACCAAACGTGATAGAGAAGATGATCAAAGGCAGCATATTGTCTTTAGAAAGCAGCAGTGAGAAGTCAGACACTGTCAACATATTGACCAAATTCAAACTGGCCTCCAATGCTTCATTGTCCCCACTTAGCTGAATTGGATGCCCATCAGTCACAGGAAAAATACTTACAGTCAAGAGCGCCAAAATAGAGGTAATCATACCAGATACAATAATAACTACTAAAAAAATCAACAAAATCTTTTTCAACTTACTAATATTTTCCATATTGGCAATAGAAGCTGCGATAGAAAAGAATACGATTGGCACTATCAAACAAAAAACCAGATTAAGAAAAATATCGGCGATAGGTTTGACTACAGTGGCTTGTTCTCCTAACACCAATCCAGCGATTGCACCTAACACAACGCCAATTAACAAAACAATGGAAAACTTGTAATTATTTAAAACTTTAAGCATAACTCTTCCTCCTTTAATCAATTACTCTTTTGTAATCCATCTTTACGCTTTAATGATAACGGATACATTCATTCGAAAGATACGAATAAAAGTTAAAAAAAATGTATTATATTAACTATTTTTGTTGTAATATATTTGATATATAATAAGTTTTGTAAACGGTTAAATTAACAAAAGGCCTGATTATCAACTGTTTTACTATCATTATTGTTGTATATTATTTGAATGAGGTGAATCGATGTATATTGAGTTTACTTGTCCACCAGTCCCCCACCTAGTAGTAGCTGGGGAATCTACTTTTCGACCTGGGGATATTCATGAAAGTCGAATATTGACTGAAGTCTTTGATTTGATCTTAGTCACTAAAGGTACGCTATTCATAGAAGAGGATGATTATCAATTTTCTTTGCGACCCAATGACTATTTAATTCTCTTGCCTGAGCACCGCAATCGAGGTTTTCGCCCTTGTTTAGAGGAGACCCATTTTTATTGGGTGCACTTTAATACCACTGGTCATTATCAAAAGAACTATAGTACCAAAGGTCAAAAACAAAAAAAGATGAATCGTCGCCGTTTTTATCAACGAGATGACTTTTCAATTTTTATTAGCAATGAAGGTCACCTAGATGCGTCTACTTCTGCTTATATTCAAGAATCTATTCGCAATCTATCCGAAGTACAGATCAACAATAACCAACGTCAAAAACTTTTCTTCGATCCAAAAATGGCACCTTTAGAAGCTCAGCAATCATTTCTATCCATTCTATCCATTCTGCGGAGCAAAAATGAAGACGAAGATAGCAACAACCTGCCTGCTCAAATTTACAGTTATATTCAAGCCCATTCAAAGCAGCCTTTTTCTTTGGAAGATATCGCTAAAACATTTGCTTACCACAAAAGCTATATCATCCAGTTAATCAAGAAAAATTATGACCTGACACCCACTCAATTGCATAACCAGTTACGTCTAGAGGAGTCTAAAAATCTACTATTAAAATCTGACTATTCCATTCAACGCATCGCTGAAGAAACAGGTTTCTACGACTCAGCATATTTTAGTCGCAGGTTTAAAGAATATACCGGGATTTCACCTAGTGTATGGCGAAAACAACACCTTTCTTCATGAACAAGTAAAGAATTCACGAAGCATATTGCGATGACGATCGAATGGGGCTGATTTTCTTCCTGCGATTTAGCGGAAAGAAATGGTATCAGCATACGTTGACATAGACTTTCATTGGTTCTTTTTCCATAAAAAAAGCTAAAACCATCTTTTGGATGATTTTAGCTTTTTTTTGTCCTGATAAAACAAACCGCTTATATACGCACACGCTTCTCCATATACATCCGTATCCAACCCAAACAACCAACGACAAAACAAGCCAAAGCCAACCAAAACCCAGAATCAATCGCGATCCTTCCATCAGCAAAAAAAGATTGTGTCCCGATGATCGTGTCGCGGATATATAAGATTAGCCCCAATATTCCAAAGCCTGTCAGGATACTCAAGACAGCAAATCGTTCTTTAGTTATTTCGTTAAAGGCAAATAAACTATCCGTGATGATTTGGTAGCCGAAGACGATCGTCCCCACAATACTCACAACAAAAAGTGCAAACTGATCGTTCTCATTGAAATAATTTGGGGCTAAAACCAATAACAGACCGCCAATAGCCAATCCCAATTCATAGCTTCTGCTTTTCAGTTTTAATTGTCGTTCATCGTACGTCTTTTTTCCAAGACGATACCCACGAGTGACCCAAAGCGCCAAAGCCAAAAACAGATAAAAGATCACCAAAAAAACAACACCAACATACCATTTGCCCAACCATGTAAACACGACTAAATTGCCTACTGTCCAGATGAACAGCAAGATTTTTTGTATGATATCAGAACGAAAAAATTTCATATAGATTTCCCCCCGGTCAATTTAAACACATCCTCGACTGGCATTCGGAAGTAATGGGCAATACGCAATGCTAGTTCTAAGGATGGGTTGTATTTATTGGTCTCGATTGCATTGATCGTTTGCCTAGAAACGCCCACGATTTCGGCCAATTCGCCTTGCGACAAGCCGATATTTTCACGGATAGTTCTCACCCGATTGATGACTGGCATCTCTTCACTCCTGTCAAGTTTCCTTTACAGATAATATAACATGACGCGTCGCAGATGTAAAGGTTGCTTTACACCTAAAAACGCCTTGTATCTACAAAAAAAGCATGAAGAAAGCAGCTACGCTCTTCATGCTTTACCTCTATCTTTTCGTCTATCGATTCAAACGATACATCACTACTTTTTATGATGCTGCAACAAATCCGGTTTCATATCCAACATTGAATAGCCCCTAATATCATACCGATTTCGACTATAAGAGTAGTCTATCGGTCGGCCAGATTCTAAGTAAATGATTTGCTCCAATTCCAATACCGGATCATCTGCTTTACAATCCAAATAGGTTTGATCGTACTGGTCGCTTTTGTCTGCTTGAAAGGTCCGATACGCACCAGCAAACCGATAGCCTAGATCGTGGAGGATATAATCATAGACAGATTCTTCTAAGATCTCTCTCGTCAGGCCACTCATCAAATCAACAGGCATGTAAGAATGTTCTAAAATATACGGATTGCCATCTAAGATCCGCAGTCGGATCACATGATAGATGGGCTGTTCCGCTGTGATTTGCAGCATTTCTTGAATTTTTGCTGTTGGAAAGCAGACTTCAAAAGTGATTACTTGACTCGTCAAGTTTCGCTTTTCTTGCTTCATTTGATAACTTAATCCTTTGTATTCAGTAGCCGATGAGGTATCTTTTCCTGCAAAGGAATGATTCAATACTTTGGTGCCTGAACCCCGTTTCGTCAGCAACAAACCTTCCATAATCAGGATATTGACTGCATTCTTGATGGTCATGCGGCTCACACCAAATTCTTCCACCAACTCTGTTTGATACGGCAGAAAACTGTCTTTAGGGTAAGTCCCATCCTTGATTCTTTTGCGCAGAATATCTGCAATCTCCAAATACTTCGGCATATTTGCCACCTCCGAAACGACATCTTTTTTTTAATCCATAAAAATACCGGCCAATAAACCTGTGTCATCATCTGCGTATACTTATTTTGTCACGCAATGCGGTGATCATTGACACGTTTGTTTGCGGCCGGTCATCGATAGTGATTGTACGATTGGTTATATTTGACTCATTGATACATTACGCGTTTTTCAAACGACGGGTTTCTTGGATTTGTGCCATCTTCACAAATGGCAAGTAAATAACGACCGACAAAATCAAGTTGACTGCTGCCAAAATACCGCCAGCAATACTTTGTGTGGATAAAATACCGCCAATGATCGGTGGTGTCGTCCACGGTGCGATCACGGTAGCCGCAGGAACGAGCCCGGTAGACGTTGCGAAATATGCTGTAGTGACCAGAACAAGTGGCGTCAACACGTATGGAATGAACAAAATCGGGTTCAAGACAACTGGCAGACCAAACATCACTGGTTCATTGATCATGAAAATCCCTGGTGCAACAGATAATTTTGCGACAGTCATATAGGCTTTATGATGACGGGCAACTAAGAAAATCGCAATCAACAAGCCTAAGGTTGCGCCTGTTCCACCAATATTCACGAATGAATCAAAGAACGGTTTGTTGACGATATACGGCAAGTCAGTGCCAGCTTGCAAAGCTTTCGCATTGGCTTCAATGGCTGGTACGTTGATGGTTTGCATAAATGGATCGATGATATTGGCACCATGTAAACCAAAGAACCATAAGAAAGCTGAGATGAAACCTAGTAATAATGCAGCTGGATAAGAGTTTGCCAAGCCCATGAATGGTTGTTGCACCAATTCATAGAATGACAGTACGATACTTGTCACACCAAACGCTTGGAAAATAGCTGTAATCAAAGCAAAAATCGAAATCGTGATCATCGCAGGGAACAAAGCTGCAAATGAACGTGAGACTGCTGGTGGTACCCCGTCAGGCATATTGATGACCAAACGTGGATTGCCAGCCAAACGTCGGAAAATCTCAGTAGAAATAATTGCAACGATCAATGCCAAAAATAATCCTTGAGAACCCAGTCCAGCTGCTGTTAATAAACCTTCAGAATCCGTTGCCATCGCACCCAAGGCGAAGAAACTTGCCACTGAGATCGCACCAGCGCCTAAAGCATCCTGATTATAGCTCTTAGCTAAATTATACGACACCGTGAAAGCGATTAAAAGTCCAAGTATTGAAAAAGTCCCTGCTGATAAATTATTCCCAAATGCCTGCCAAGTCCCTTCCCCAAAAATACCATTCATAAAATCTATATATGCAGGAATCGGTAAATTGTTGATCAATACCCCAAACGAACCTAAGATCATCAACGGCATCGTTACAATAAACCCATCCCGAATAGCCACTAAATGTCTTTGCGAACCAATTCTAGAAGCAATCGGTATAAAATGCTTCTCCATAAATCCAATAAATTTATCCATTGTTTTTTTCTCCTTTCAAACCCTTACCAAAATAATGAAACCGATTTCTAGTAAAGAATAGCACGCGAGCGTTTCCATGTCTAGTCTTTTCTTTTGCTAAACTAATCTTTTTTATCACCAAACTTATCTTTTGGCGATTGATTATTTTCAAAGATTCCGCCTCATCACCATAAACACACACAAAGAACCGAACTACTGATTGTAGAAATGCCGATTTTCAGCTATACTTCTTGGGAGGTGATAAGATGCCAAAATATCAAGAGATTGCCAATACGCTACGCACACGAATCAAAAATCACACCTATCTGCCCGGCAGCTTATTGCCGAACCAGATAGACTTAGTAGCGGAATTCGGCGTCAGCAGAATGACCATAAAAAAAGCCATCGGCATTTTGGCGATGGAAGGTTTAGTGTATGCGCAAAGAGGTGCTGGGACCAAAATATTGAACCACCCTTTTTTAAAGAAAGACACGACCGCTTTAACTGTATACGAAGGCTTATCGACAGAAATGAGCAAATCTGGCCGCAAGCTTGTCAGTGAAGTGATTGATTTCCAAGTTGAATTTCCTGACCAAACCACACAAGAAAAATTGATGCTCACAGAAAGTCAGCCCGTCTACAAGATTGTCCGCTTACGGATCCTTGAAGACCAGCCGTTTATTCTGGAGCATACCATGATGCCCGTTCATTTGGTGCCCAATCTCAATCGCACCCATCTGGAACACTCGATTTATCAATACGTCAAAGAAGATTTAGGCATCCAATTTGCCGGTGCCTACCGCACCATCTCTGCAGATAAGAGTTCTGCATATGATCAACAGTATTTGAACTGTTCACCAGAAGATCCCGTTTTGGAAATCGCACAAATTGTTTATCAGAAGAATGGCGCACCGATCGAGTATTCTCGCAGTCGTAATCGGTATGATATGCGGGCTTATTCTTATTTGGATGTGCAGCAGTGAGTAAGGCTCACAAGGAGATGGCCCTTTGACCTGTCCCCATTTGAAAATGATCATCAGGATGTTCGGGCCTCATTACTGGGTGTCAATATTTATATTTCTTAAGCAATCTACTATCAAAAAAACATCTCATGGAAATTCTTGCGGGAATTCTATGAGATGTTTTTTAGGAAGCTGCATTTAATCAATATAAACTATATAAAGAGCTTGAAAACATTGTTTTATAAATTATAGGACTGATGAATCATTTTTAGATTTATCAGTCCTATTTTTATTTCACTTATGAGGTTTAACGTATCTTAATACGATTGAAAAAGGATCAGGCACCTTACTTAACAATAAAAAATCAAGACTTAAATATAAAAGCAACCTATGATCCTATCCTTAAACTTGTAGACATTTTGACTAGGATTTTTTTATAGGCCATTACCCCTCCCCCAGTTCTACAATTGTTTATTTATTGCTGTAACACTCTCTTCATCAGTATTTAGTGACTGGCAGTTGGTCTTTCTATCATTTTAGAAAGCTCCTGTAACTGACAGATGTTGTCTTTTAGTCCGATAGTATTCTCTTTGGCTTTTTCAAGAGATATGATCAAACTGTCACAGGCAGAAATGATGTCTTCATTGGGATTGGGCTGGTTTAAAACCGCTCTAATGTCTTGTACCTGAGACAGGTCTATAAAATTAAGCAGTCGCAAGATGGCCTCTAATGAATATTTTGCAGAGCGAAGAGTCCGAATGATTTTCAAGCGATTCAAATCCTCCATTTTGTAGATGCGATAACCATTTTGATTGCGCTTTAAGGTAAGTAAGCCATTCAATTCCCAATTTCTTAGCGCATCAGTAGTGACACCTAAATAGACCGCCACTTCTCTTCGTTTAAGCGAGAGTGAGCTTTCTTTGGTCTCTCCTTTCAACAAATACTCAACGATGTGAATGGCTTCTTCTGCTCGGTCTATTTCTTGATCGACAGCAACGATATACTGGTCCAATAAAGTTCGTGCTTGGTCAAACTTATAGTTTGCTAGCGCCTTGATTATGCCTCGCATACTCTCTCTCAATCCAGACTGGAGAACTTCTATCTGAAACGCGATACGAGACGTTTTGATCAATTCTACATGAAAGTCATTGTATATGCGATAACCATTCTTCTTGCGTAGGGGTTCAGGAATCAAATTCCATTCTTCATAGCGTCGAATGGTATTTGGATGTAAATCAACCATTTTTGCTACCTCAGAAGTACTGTATGTCTTCATTTCTCCCCTCCTATCTTGTTACTAACAATATTAGTTCATGCAGCGCTCGAGAGCAACTTGTATAAAGCAAGTTACTTTTTTTTGTCAGCTGATGCGCTTTGATATCCGGCAGAATCACTTGGTCAAATTCCAGTCCTTTAGCAAATTGAGGTGTGGTAATGATCACACCTTCTGCCATTGTTTTCGTCTCTTTTGACAGACAAGTCAATGGAATATCAGCAAGTATCTGTTCAATAACGACCATTTCGGTTTCCGTTTGACAGATAATACCACAGGTCGCATAAGTTGAGGAAGGATGTTGAAAAGTTGTAATTTGCTTATATAATTGTGCCCATTTATCATCATCATTCATTACTTGCATCTCTATTACTGCTTTGCCATGGCGTTCTACTGGCTGAAGGTCTTGGTTTGAGATAAAGCGTTTGGCATAAGTCATGATTTCATAGCTGGATCGGTAACTAGTATTGAAGGTGATCACATGACTATTAGGAATAATTGATTGTATTTGAGCAAGAAAATCAGGGTCTTCCGTAAGTAAATTTTGACTAACGTCACCGCAGATCGTTTTTTGACAGGGGAATAGGTTATCTAATAAAAAAAATTGGAGGAGTGAATAATCCTGCATCTCATCAATGACTAAATGTTTGAACTGATGATTGACGAGTAGCCCTTCAATCTTCCACTTAAAAAAAAGATAAGGAAATGCATCTGAATAGGCAATCCTATTTCCTTTTCTGATCAATTCTTCTTTTTGAGTATCCAAGAACTTCTCATATTCAGCCAAAGGCTGAGTGATTCCGATTCTTTCCTTTAGTTCACAGGCAATCACCGTTTCGTACTTCTTTTGATCCCCAGATAACTCTTTGGCTAAGCAATTTGCTAACTCTTTTATTTGTTGCCAGATGGCTACTGCTTGAAGACCTGTAAAAGCTGTTTTGATTTTTTGTTTTTTGAGGTGAATGCTGGGCTCGATCACAATGTCTTCATTGAATAGCTTCTTTGTAACTGTTTCGAAATACTCATTCATGGCCCAAAAGAATGATGCAGATCGTTTATGCAAATACGAGCGGACTTTTTTCGATTGGGGATTGCTGATGATTTCTGTGATTTCTCTTTGACGATCTGCGATCACCAGCGGCTCTTCCATTAACGGCTGCATCAACTGAGTGATGTCTAATTGAAAGAGATCTTCTTCGCCTAATTCAGGCAACACAGTGGAAATGTAATTGGAGAAGATCTCATTGGGGGATAAAATCAGTACGTCTGATGCAGCAAATTCACCTCTCTTTTGATAAAGCAGATAGGCAATTCGATGAAGAGCAATGGACGTTTTTCCAGAACCGGCAACGCCTTGAATAACTAAATTTCTTGTCTTTGTATCTCTGATAGCTTCATTTTGCTCCTTTTGAATCGTGTGTATGATGGTCTTCATTTCTTTGGTCGTATGCTTACTTAACTCATTGATCAAAAAATCATTGTTCAGAGAGTCGTTGGTATCTACAAAGAAATTGATTCTTCCGTTCTTGATGACAAATTGTCGTTTTAATTGCAAGTTACCAGTAAATATCTTTCCCATTGACTCATATTGGGCACTGCCCAGAGTGAAGTCATAATACAAAGATGAGATTGGTGCTCGCCAATCATACACTAGTTGCTGCCCATAGTTATCGAAAAAACCATATCTTCCAATATAGAATTTCTCAGCTTCCTCTTCCTCATCAAACTGAAAGTCGATTCGAGAAAAATAAGGAGTTGCCTTCAAATAAGACAGTTTTGTGATGCGATTAGTCTCAAAAGTATTCCGTTTATCGATAAAAGATAAGTTTTGCTGATGAGTATAGACTTCATATTTATCTATTTCGTTTTTGTAATCTACAGTATATTTCTTGATTTCTTTGTAAATTTGTTCATTCGTGTCCACCGTTGCTTCGATTTCTTTGATTTGCGTGGTGATCTTTTTAACAACATTTGCTAAATAGCTTTCTTCATTGGTCACAATCATCTCTCAAACCACCTTCCTTCAAGAATTCTAACAAGAAAGTATACATTGGTGTTATAGTGTAGGGTTTGAAGTGTCAAAGAAAAAAATTCTACTTTCCTGAAGTACGTTCGAAAAAAGTTAGATTTTGGGTCTAATCTTTAGAGTCACTACATTATGCTATATATATTTATTTTAAGTTATTAAAATGTTCTTCTCCCCTATATTTTTGTAATTGTATTTAATTTGACATTCATTCATTTTTTTCAACTAAAAAAGTCGTGACATTATTCTTAATTCACTCATCAACTAATAAAAAAGCCAAAAACCTATCATATCAAGGTTTCTAGCTTTAAAATAGCTATTACTCCACAGACCCTTCCAACGACTCTTAGGATGAGACTCTTTTACCAGTTGATGCAGGTCAAACTTTGCATTATTTCAATCCACTCATCCCTAATAGGATGAGTCATACGAGAACCCAGAACTACTGGAGCAAGCCAATATTTCAATCCACTCATCCCTAATAGGATGAGACGTTTGTAGCCGTCAAGGCATAAACTCCCTACGGTCATTTCAATCCACTCATCCCTAATAGGATGAGACAGAAAAAGTAATTAAAAAGGCAAACACTGTTCTGATTTCAATCCACTCATCCCAAATAGGATGAGACTTCTCAATGCAATTCGAGGGCTGTCAATCCCTCCATTTCAATCCACTCATCCCAAATAGGATGAGACAAAAACGAAATCGTGATCAATCATCCCAAAACAATTTCAATCCACTCATCCCAAATAGGATGAGACAAAGTACATGTGGTTTACGTCTTATCAATATGATATTTCAATCCAATCATCCCAAATAGGATGAGACACCTAGAAATACACAATAGCGATTTTGGAAAATGATTTCAATCCACTCATCCCAAATAGGATGAGACAACAAACATCTTGGTCTTGATGATACTTATACTTATATTTCAATCCACTCATCCCAAATAGGATGAGACGATAGTAAAACTGTAAGTACATAGTATTGATAAATTTCAATCCACTCATCCCAAATAGGATGAGACATCATCTCCATAAACAATGTCTGGGATCCAATCTATTTCAATCCACTCATCCCAAATAGGATGAGACAATGGCATTCGATCTTTGATGTGTTTCTAGCCAATTTCAATCCACTCATCCCAAATAGGATGAGACCAGTTCATGCTAGTGGAGTAAAAAGCGTAACGATTGATTTCAATCCACTCATCCCAAATAGGATGAGACGTTATCGACTAAAATACCATCTCTATAAATAGACATTTCAATCCACTCATCCCAAATAGGATGAGACGGTGACGGTGATTCTGGTGCCTTAAATAAAAGTTTATTTCAATCCACTCATCCCAAATAGGATGAGACGTTGTTCCGACATAAGTAAATCATACAGTTGACGCTATTTCAATCCACTCATCCCAAATAGGATGAGACCGTGATTTCAGCTAAAAAGAAAGCTTTTTTCTACTAAAATCAATTAATTTAAAACATAAAATTAAAAATAGATTAGATATCTAATCGAAAACCTGAGAAATTTCGCAAAATAAGGTGCGAATCTTCTAGGAAAACTATGGGCGCTATAGATTCGCACTTGATATTTAAAATATCAACGGTTCTTCGACATTGAAGCTTTCTTTTGAGCCAAAGTGTTCTACTTTGTTATGATAGTTCTTTCCTAACCGATAAAATCTCAAGCTATCAACATCTGTATCTATTATATCAACTAATTCTTTTTTTAGTTTAACAAATTCTGTCGCATCAACCACACATTCAAAAACTGAGTTCTGGACCCTTTGACCATAATCCTGACATTTTTTCGCAACCTTCCTTAGTCGTTTGCTTCCTCCAAAAGTGCTAGTTGCGACATCATACGTAATTAAAATTAACAATTATTTCCCCTACTTCCAAAGAAATGGTGGGTACCCATCTAAATCATCTCGTAAATAACGACTAAGCAGTAATGCTTGCGAATATGGAACTAATCCCCAATTTATTTTTTCACCTAGAAAAGGATGTTTTATTTGTTCTTGTTTCTTATCCTGCCAACTTTTAAAAAATTTCTTGCGCCCATCATCTGTGAGGATAACTGCGCCACTCTCCTTTTTGATAAAATCTTTTGCTGTAATGATTTTTTTGTTAATGAGTGTCAATACAAATCGATCGGCATAGATTCCTCTTAATTCTTCCATTAAATCTAATGCTAGTGAAATTCTTCCGGGGCGATCTTGATGCATAAAACCTACATAAGGGTCTAACCCGACTGTCTCTAAAGCAGCAGCGCAATCCTGTGCTAACAAAGTATATGCCAGCGATAGCAAGGCATTTACATTATCTAATGGTGGGCGCCTATTTCTACCATAAAAGCCAAAATCCGATTTTTGTTGTAACACCATTTGATCAAGCAAGAGAAAGTACCGATTTGCCGCCTGACCTTCAATTCCTCTTAAAGAGTCTAAATCAGATGCTTGTCGTACATCTTCGGTATATGCCTTTAACTCATTTGCTATTTGTTTAAATCGTTTCACATCCACTCTCATCGGATTATCTCTGGTGACTCTTTCTAACATCCAACGTTGATTGTACAATTTTCCTACAATAAAATGTCGTGCAATCGCCAAACTCTTTACTTCGTCATCTGAAATTCGATACTGGGTTTTTCGCAAGAAAACATTTCCAGACGTTCCGCCTATCACACGGCTGCCAAACCTACCAGTTGATGTCAAAAACGTTATACTGATATTTTTTTCAGCGCACTTCCGCATTAGTGCAGGACTGGCTCCTAAGTAGCCAGTTGTTACAATCGCTTCTATATTATGAAGTGGAACTCGCCCTAAAGCTATCTCTTCTTTCAAAACAACAATATTTTCACCATTCAAAACCAAATATGAATCAGGAGTTGTGATAAATAACGTATTCAATAATTTTTTCATTCAGAAAGCCTCCGATCCAAGAATCCTTTCACAGTTTGAGTGTTCATCAACTTAGGCAAACAAAGGTCCTTCAAAGAACATTTCTCGCAAAAACTACCGGTTTTCACCTTAGGCGTATATCTCTTTTGCCAATATTGGTGCATTTCTTTAACTTTTCTTTGAAGTTCTTCTCTTAAATCTTGCGTAAAAAGGACTAATTCGCGGTGCTTTGTCTGATGATAATATATATAACCTTTTGGAATCTCACAAACCAGCATTTCTTCTAAACAAACCGCTTGTGCTGTCAACTGCAATATGTCGCTAAGTTCTTTTTTCGGTTTTCCATGCTTATACTCAACAGGAACTGGTAAAAACTTGCCAACTTCACCATTTAGAGAAATGCCTTCACTATCTGCAATAAATTCTACAACATCACAAATTCCAGTTAAACCATAAGTGGTAGAATGCACAGGTAAGCCTCGAACAATTAAACGGTTTTTTCGCTTTTCTCTAATTGTTGGTTGATCTGCCTTCTCATGTAACTGTTGCCCTTCCACAGTAAGAACATTTTCTTTCCATTGCTGCTCAATATGAATAATTGCCCATTGACGTCGACAAAAAAGAAAATGTTGAATACCAGAAATCATTAAATAATCATTTTCATCATACATGATTACATTCCGTCAATTTCAGTCAGTTTCACTCCTTCAACCGGTACTACAGTGATCTTAAAATCATCAATTGATTTTACACGATCTATTTCTGGGCGTTTCGTTAGGATAACTGAACGATGTACTTTAGCCGATGAGACCTTACCTAGCTTGCTCGGATGTTCCCACCAATATACTTTTTCTACAACCATGCTTCCCTCTGGTCGTGCAGAAGAAGCATCATTTTCAAACAAACTTACAAGAGATTCTTTGATTTTTTCTGCATCTGCTTCAGTAAATTTCGTTTTTTCTGCCAATTGAACATTGATACTTCCGTTAAAAACATACAATCCATAACTAACAAAATGCTTTGTGCCCATGGTATCTGAGCTTTTTCCACCACCTGCATCAACCGAATTCACACTTTTGGTAATCTGCATAGTATTAATGTCAATCGGTTCAACACTGGTTGCAGTTTGAATAGATACAGGCCCACGTACGCCTACCGATAATTCTAAACCTTTAAAAGCAAAGACTTGTCCAAAACTTCTCGTATCTATCCATGTTTCACACGCTATGTCACTAAAACGATTAATATCTGCTTTCTTTTTATCTGCCGCAATTTTTTTTAATTCCTCAATAGACTCCACTCGGTCTTTTAAACTCTTCATCCCATCATCAGCACGATCCTCTGATTGAACAAAAATCGCTTCTCCCATGTCTTGTAGTCGATTACGAATCTTTCGTTTAATCGCTACATCTGAAATTTCTCCATATCCTTCAAAATTTTGTCTAGGTCGATTGCCATTTAGTGGATCACCATTAGGGTTGGCATTTGTTACAGAAACAATTACTTTAAAGTCGATTTTGTGTGCTAAGGTTGTCATCATTATTCCTCCGTATTTTCAATTTTTTTCATTAATTTTTCTCTTTGACTACGATAACCTAATAAGTATCTACCATCTAATGCTTTATCTGTATAATCCTGCATAATAAATAGTGATGTTATTTTGTCTAATTCTTTTATTAAATAATCATTTTGCAATCTTTGTTGATACGGAAGTAAACTTTCCTGAATAATTTTCCACGTGGTCATTGGATGTGCACTGAATGCCGTCATGTAACGAACCGCATTCGTCGTTCTTTTTTCACCCGTTTTATATAAAACTCGCTCCTCGATTACATCTGCAACTGCCAATAAACGCCCGAACAAATAATTGCGATTTGTTTCTTTCTCATCTAATGCCACACTTTGTTCCTCCTTTTTAAAGTTAAAATGCTTTTTCATTACAGCACAAGCAATGGACAAAGTCTTTTGCCACTCCCAATTTTCCATACTTAGAGGGGTTGAACTCCGTTGCAATAAATTCTGAACAACGTACATAGGAATGTTGTTCCCGTCCACAACACAGGTAAACAGTTCATGAATAGTATTTTTAATCATTTTGTCACTTGCATTCATTCCATGAGTAGCTTCTGCAATATCTTTTAATGAGGGCGCTCCCCAAAATGTATACCGTTGTTTATTTTTACTACCATACGTGTGTTTCCAAAAACAGGTCGTATGCCATTCTTCAAGTCGAGAAAAATACACTTCTTTATCTAGGGATCTGAAGTATAGGACGCCCATTCTCCCTGGAGTTGCCGCATCAAGAATCATCATATGAATTGGCTCATTATAAGCCAACTTCGTTTTATACCCTCTTAAAGCCTGATGAAACAATTGAGAAAACTGTTGATGGGTTGTATCCCTCGAAACCAATATCTCGGCTTCCTGGTCTGTTGCAAAAATGTCAAAACTTGAATCTTCCACTTGAGGAACTTGATCGTTTCCCCAGGTCAAAAAGACACGTCCATCAATTGTATATCCTTGTTTTGCAATCAACCATTTCAATGCATTATGCGCTTTTTGCGAGACTTCATAACTGATCAATGCAACTTGATTTTTATCTGTAAACCGGCCACGATAAGTGAAATTGACACTATCATTTCCAGAAATGATTTTGGCCATATCACCGCCATATCGTATTTTAGAAGGATGATTTTCAGTAATTGGTAACCTTTCCCCCAATACGTAATCCAGACCATTTGCTGGCAGTTGCGTATTATAATATTGAATAAATGAATCAATAATAGGTTGTTGTCCCCATAACGGTTGGCTCCCTTTTCCGGGCTGATAAATAGAAAAGCGGACGAAGGCAGTCGTTTGATCACCAGGCAATACCTGAAACAATAAAGGTTTCTCGCCGAATTCTTCTTCAAGTGCTTTACTCCATTTAAGTATCAGTTTTGATCCTTGTGCAACCATCACCTTTTCTTTGACTAGATCTTCAATAAGACACCCTCTCTTCAAATAAATTAAGACACTTTTCACCCAAGGATGCCCAAACTCTGAATCGCACCAATTTGTTAACTGTTTCATATAGGCTTGATAAGAATTTTCTCTTTTATAAACACCACCAAAATCCTCAAAATCTCCTGCGACATACTGTAATCCATCATGTAATCCGTGGGGGCTAGGCTTATTTGTTCTTCCAGCTGATTGAATCGTCACAGGGATGATCGTTGGTGCATCTTCCTTAGGAATGACCTTAGCGGAGTAGAACTCTCCCATAGGCGTTACGGCAACGTCAATTTGCGCATTTTGATACGCATGAGAGATAGGTAATAAGACAACTTCTTTCCCATAGTTGCTTTTTTGAATACGCCCAACCTGTGATTCATTTTCTTGGTATGTCTGGTAAAGTGTTCCTAACCAACTCATAACTTCTCCTCCTTTTCCAAAGAGGAAAATAATTGCTCTGCTGATTCCATCGAAGAATAAGAAAACGCCTTAGCCTTCATTGGTTTCAATGTACGTACTAGCTGACATTCTTTTGGCGGAATAAAACGAATGATTCCTTTTTCCATAACAGGTCGCCACAAACGAACAGATAATTGGTCTTCTCCTGTTTCATCTGGATACGATAAGCCATGGACCATCGTACCAAAATGAATCTCACTTTCATAATTGTCGTAATATCCTGGTTCTTGTCCATAATCAACCGCTTCCACGTATC
Organism: Enterococcus sp. DIV0876; assembly: GCF_050529585.1. GTDB lineage: Bacteria > Bacillota > Bacilli > Lactobacillales > Enterococcaceae > Enterococcus_D. The sequence continues at coordinate 506,252 of NZ_CP172882.1, read as the reverse complement.
CTTGGCATTCGCGTGTTCCTAAGAAAATATCTCTTCTTCCCCCCGCTCTAATTGCCCGCTGCAAAATTTGAAAATGCTTATGCTCATCCCAATCATTTTTCAAGTCTGGTCGGTGAGGATTGAACTCAAAGTGTACCTTCACCTCATAGCAAGGATTTTTTAGATAAGTATAATAGGCCAAATCACTGGCACTACTATCATTGTATTTCATTGGGCGTATTCCTTTTGATTCCATTTGGATGGGATTTATTACTCGAACTTCATCGATAAAATAGATCAATGTCGGTTTCCAATAAATCGATTCTGTGATTCCTTTTAGCGCCTGATACGTTGGAACTTGATAGGTCATTTTCTCTCCCCCCATTTTAGTGGTGGGATCTGTAAATAATCCATAGTCTCCATATACTTTAAAGGTTACTTGATTTTTCCATTTCACATAGATTTCCTCCTCATTTTCAAAAACCCAAAAAACTATCTTTGGATGAAACAAAACTATCTACACCAAACTCATCAGAATAAGCAGGTTCTCTTAAAGCCAGTATTTCACCGTTTAATAACGTGTATACACCTTCTTCTTGTTGAATCTGAGTCAATTGGTAGTCAAAAAGGTTCACCGTATATTGCTGTGCTTCTTTTAAAACTCCAACATACTCCCCGGGCTGAAGTTCGCCATTTAATTGATTAATTAAATCCTTCCCTTCTTCTTTATAGGGGACTAGGACTGAAGTTGTCTGATTATCAATTACATCAAAATTCTCTGCTATTGTTTGCGGACTACTTAAAGAAATCAAAGGCGGCTTGCTACCGGTTGTTCGAAAATAATTATCAAGCGCTTTAGGGTTTCTACCAATCACATCAAAAAGCTGCAATGATTTTTTCATCACGGGATACCCTAACTCTTGTTCAAATATTTGGTAATATCTCTTAAAATACTCTGTTTGAGTTTCATGGGAAAGCAGCTCAGGAAAATATCCTTCCTTTCGCTCCCTGAGCAATTGCATAGTAATTTCTTTTCCTTTTGATATTTCAGGTAGTTTACTTACACGTTCAAAATCGATTGAAGGATTCACTAAATAAACTGTCCCTAGCTTCTTTTCTCCATGACGATTACAACGGCCCGCAGCTTGTGCAATCGAATCTAATCCAACGACAGAACGGATAACTGTTTCAAAGGAAATATCTACTCCAGCTTCGATCAGCTGAGTAGTAATACAAACCATTGGTTCACCATTCTTTAGCCCTGTCTTTATTTTCTTAAGCATATCTTTTCGGTGCGCTGCACACATAGATGTACTTAAATGATACATGACCCTTTCAGGATTTTGTTCTTTTATCCGATGATAGAGAGTGAATACAGCTTTTTTAGTATTTAGAATAACCAGCAGATTGTTTGTTTCTTTCAAAAGCTCTTCGATCAAACGCGCAACTTCTTCTTCATTCCATTCTTCAGGTTTTGTTTTATCTATTACTTCGACTCGTTTGAACTTTTCTTCAACCATTACTAAGTCAGAAATCATTTCACTTTCTTCAGCTTTTTGCAGCTTTCTTCCAACATGTTCCAGTGATGGTTGAGTAGCTGTACACAAGACACTCGTTGTATTGCCAAAGTTTTTCAAAAAATTCAAGCTCTCGTTAAATAAATACGTACATTTAACTGGTACCCCTTGTGCTTCATCAAAAATAAGCACTGCATCCATCAAATTGTGAAATCTGCGAGGATTACGGGTTCCTTTACTATAAATCGTGTTTAAGAATTGAACCATCGTTGTGAAAATAAGTGGCGCATCCCAATTGTCCTTAAATAAAGCTTGCATTCTCTCCTTTTCTTCACTCTCTTCATCCTTTTGAAAACCATCTTGTTCTTTTATGATATTGGAATGATGTTCTAAAATAAGTTTGTCTTCTTTCAGAATTTCTCGCACCGTTGCTGCATTTTGTTCAATAATGGTAGTAAACGGTACAACATAAATAATACGTTTTTTTCCATGTTTGATGGCATGATTTAATGCAAACCGTAAAGAGGCCAAAGTTTTGCCCCCACCTGTTGGAATCGACAGCGTATAAATCCCAGTTTTTCTTTGCGCAAAATTATTGCATAGTTTTGACATTGCATCTCGTAACTGATTAATCGTTGTTTCATTTTTAAAAGAAGCAATTTTTTCTTCGAGTACTTCTTTGTAAGAAGAAAACAGCTGTTGGGTATTAAGATTTAACCGTTTTGTTCCCGTTTCAAATAGCATCGTATTGGTTCTATCTGCATCCAATAAACAGCTATAGACAAATTTCTGTAGAAAAAACAGTTCATTCGGCTTTACAGCATTTTTTCCATCTTTAACAAAAAGTGATTTTAATTCTGCTTTGGCACGTGCTATTTTTATGCGAAAGACTTCTTCTGTCATTACTTCTTGAAAAAATAGTTGCTTCACATCTGCGTAACTAGGAATATCCTCTTTTTGTAACCGAAGTAAAAAATCTGACTTTGCTTCGTTTTCTGGTGAAAGAAAATTAGTCAATCCTTTACCGCGATGATGAGAAATGATTGCATTCGCAATCAGCTCCGCCAAGAGTAGACCAAACACATCATTTTTATTTTCAATGCAAGTTTCATAAATTATTTTCCCACCCGCCGTAGAGTGATCTACACTTCCTCTAACAGCCGACCTATCTCCTGCTATTGCTTTAAAAATATATTCTTGAAATTCTATACTGAATTTGCCAGCGTCATGGAGCAGACCAGCTAAATAGCAAAGATTTTTCAATCCAAGCTTTGCGCCAAACTCACCTGACAATTTTGCAGTTTCTAACAGATGAATGGCTAACGCTTGCTTTTCATCTGTTCCTTTCTTCACGTGAGCAACAAACATTTTCTTCCTCCCTATTTCAAGCAATCTAATATTCGACATTATTTTTAAGAGAAAAGAACCAAACGGTTTTTTCCTTATTTCATTTTTTCTTGCATATATATATGATTTCAAATCTATTTGTTCGAAAGCTCACATAAAAATGAATGAATGCGTTTTCAATAGTAATCCTATTATAGCAAATTGTAAATTATCTATAAACACAATAATTCATCTGTTTCTCCTGTAAGCACATATCAAAACCATAAAAAAACTTTTATTCACTATCCATTACATTATAAGCTCAATAAAAAAAGCCATCAGGGAGATAGTTATCCTCCTGATGACTTGAAATCTTTGCTGTATAAAAATGCTCTTCTGTCAGTAGCTCTTGGCAAACCAACAGCTTGAATGGACTGTTCTATTTCTCTAGCAGCCAATCTGCGATATAAACGATGGGGATACCATCAATTTGTTCGACTTCATAATATCGTCCTGTGACAACGATTTTTTTGTAGTTGTCTTTGATGTTTAGTAAATTGTCTGTTTCATGCGTATTATTAGGCATTTGATAGGCAACCTGAACATAGATCGTTTCATCTAATTTTCGCGCAACAAAATCGATTTCTTTCTGTTCCAATTTGCCAATATCCACACTATACCCGCGGCGTAGCAGTTCGATATAAACAATATTCTCTAAACGGTTGCTGTAGTTCCCATCTTTTCTCCCCACGGCATTTCTTCTAAGACCGGTATCCACGATAAAATATTTGCCATTCGTCCTAAGATATTCACGCCCACGTATATCATACTGTTTCGCACGATAAAATAAGTACCCGCTCTCCAATAGATCTAAATACCTATTTACTGTATGACTGGTTGTTTCAATTCCTTTACTTTTTAGGGTGTTGACGATTTTATTCGTATTCACGAGTTGTCCAACATTGTCCGCTAAAAAACGGATCACTGATTTCAACACAGCTGGATCTTTGATACCTGCTCTTAGGGCGACATCGTTCAGAACAATCGTATCAAAAATACCAGAAAGAATCGTATCTTTGATTCCTTCTTCCGCAATCACAACACTTGGAAAACCACCATACTTTTCATACTCTTCATATGCTGTATCGACTTTTCGTGAATCAGGGTGAATCTCTTTAACAGCCAAGAACTCTTGGAAGGACAAAGGATACATAGGAATTTCAATATATAGACCACTCAAAAGTGTTGCCAGTTCACCTGAAAGCATCTTCGCATTTGAACCTGTAATGACAATATCGCTATTAAAGCTCACCCGAACACCATTGATCACTCGCTGCCAACCATCGACTACTTGCACTTCATCTAGCAACAAATAAATTTTTTCCCCATCTTTAGGCAATTTCTCATGAAACTTCTCCCAGAGCTTTTCCTCTGTCGTAATCGTTTGGTACTCAAAACTCTCAAAGTTCATGTAGATAATATGATCATCGGAAATGTTCTCTTGTTTCAGGTATTCCTTATACAAAAGTAGCAATACCGATTTGCCCGAACGCCGAACACCTGTAATCACCTTAATAAAATCTGTGTCTTTAAAATCAATTAACCGTTGAAGATATGCTGGTCGTTGAAACAACTGGTTTCGCCCCATTTCTAAACTTCAATTTTTATTGCATTTTATCATTTTTTAAAGTTAACTTCAAATTTGATCACTTTTTCGAAGTTTATGAAGTTTGGTACTAAAATATTTGATAGTAATGTCTAACCGAAATAAGTCAGAATAGACTTCTTTCCTCCATTCTGACTTTTTCGTTCTTTCATTACTTGGGCTATTTTAACTGTAACGATTTACCTATCCATTTCTCATTGATGTTACTTTCTACACGCCCAAACAAAAAAAAGCCAGAAACGCCTTCAAATAGGCATTTCTAGCTTAATCAATCCCCCACAGACCCTTCTATTAATGATTGGAATTTCAGTCATCATCAAATTAGCTCAAGGTCGTTTTTTTGTAAATTACTATGTGTTATAGAAGCAATGAATATCAGGGAAATCCAACGGTATGGCATTTACTGTGGCATTCATTTTTTTAACCCTTTGAGGAGCTGTTTCAGGAATCAAACTATCATCGGTAAATTAGAGACAAGATTTCTAATACATCTATCTTGAAGCAACTGTATATCAAGCTCATTGTCCGCATCAACCGCATGAGCAATTCTTGCACTATAGTAACAGAACCACTCAAAATCTTCATCATTAAGCTCAGCAATCATATCAGAAAGTAATTTAGTCAAAAACTTTTCACTTATTTTGTTCATATTTAACAGCGAATCCTTAACCATAAATCCAAATTCATCTGAAAAAATAGGAGTGCTCTCTTTTGCTAAATAAATTGCTTGAAAACAAATAAAAAAAGGATTAATCATTCCCACAAATTTATTCAAATTACCAAAAAGCTTTTCTCGTACCCACGTCTTAGAATAAGTGGATTCTAAAAAATCATTGCAGTAATAATTCAGAACTTGATCAAAACTAAACTCTTTTTTGAACATGTATTCCTGAATAATCTTGTTCGTTAGATATATACCATTTTCTCGAGCATAGTGAATAAATAAATTTTCTATCAATTCTGCTTCATACGAAGTGAGCCGATCTAATACGATCCTTCTATCCAAGCCCTTCTGTTTTTTAAAGTGACTATGGTACTCATTTCTTTGTTCTATGTCTTTCCTTGGACCAGTGCCTTTGCCTACGTAATAAAAATTAGAACCATCAACCGAATAATCCAAATATACGTAATACCTTCTTCGATCTGTCACATTAAAAACTAACGTTTCGCTCAGCATCTCCAACCTAGAGTTTACACTTGAAAAACTCATAGCAGTTTATCCCCCTTCTAATTATCAAAACAAAAAAGCAGACATTATAGCCACCTTTATTTTACTATGTTTCTATATTCCCAAACAATTTAAACAAAGAAAATTAATTATATAATCTTTCTTAGAACTACTATATAGTAAAATTTTTTTATGACTTGATATGGTGTCAGATGGACGTCTGATTCCGGATAATAGGGCGTCAAAAGGAGGCTACGTAACATAAAGAGGGGGTGTCAAAAAGGTGACGTGCCCCCAAAAAAGTTAGACCAACAATCTACCTTTGGAGTGGAGTTGTCAAGAAAAACTGGACTCTTAGTTAATAGAATAAGTGGAATTTTTTTCAAAGTCTTTAAGAAATTGATAGCCCAGAGCAGAGTGTATGCGTTTTGTGTTATAGTAAGTTTCAATATATTTAAATATCTCCATTTGAGTCTGATCAATATCTCTAAAATGAGCGTCATTGATCAGCTCTCTTTTTATCGTTTTGTAAAAGATTCCATTAAGGAACTATCATAAAGGTTTCCTTTTCGGCTCATATTAGAGCGTGCATCTTTTTTTCCTTAACACCTATTGGAATTTAGTACTTGTGTATTGTGAGCCTTGATCAGTGTGAATAATCAACCCTGGTCCAGGCTGCTCTTTTCCAAATGCTTGAAGAAAAGAATCCACAACTAATTGATCTTTCATTCTAGGTGACATAGACCACCCAACAATTTTTCTCGTACAGACATCAATAAATACAGATAAATAAAGCGTTCCTTCTTTCAGAGGGATGTAGGTAATGTCTTCTAACCAAATTTTATTTTTTACTGTTGCCTTAAACGTTTGATTAACAAGATTGGGTTGTGAGAGTGGCATTGATTTCCGATTATAATACTTGTATTTATAGGTACTGCCTTTAGCATAAAGACCAAGTTGATGACGAAGCTTTCCTACACGTTTTCGATTAACAAGAATACCTTTTTTATTTAATACTTCTGTTATTCGTATCGCTCCATACCTTTCATGGTGTTCCTGAAAAATAGTAGCAATTTCTTCTTTCAAGAGTTCATTCTCTTTTTTTCTTTTGGATGGTTTTCTTTTAAGGAACACATAAAAACCAGCTTTTGAAACGTTCAATGTCTGGCAAGCCCTCTGGATATTCAACTCATTTTTGTGTTCTTTTAAGAACTGAAACCTTACTTCTTGTTTGGCTTCAAGAAGACCTGGAACTTTTTTAATAAGTCTTATTCCTCTCTTAGGTAACGATTTTCTTGTTCGAGTTTCTTTATTTCATAATGGGCATCAAAAAGTGCGCTCCCTTTTCCAGGAAACGCACTTTCTCCATATTTTTCAACTTCTTGAACCTCGCGATACAAGCTATTAGCGTGAATTTCTAGCTGTATGCTAACTTCTTTAACAGAAAATCCTTCTTCCGTTCAGTTTTACAGTGGCAATTTTAAATGCTTTATCAAATGAACGTCTTGGCATACTCTAGATCCTCGCTTTCCCTTAAGCTTTTGTCAAGTTTTTATAACAACTCCAGAGGTCGCTATTTTCATGGCAAAGTATAGTTTTGAGTTAAAGCTAAAAAATGGTGTTATTTGCCAGAAGAAACTATATTTAGATCCTTTTATGGATCTATATAACAATGAAATCCTTTCATACCGAGTGTCAGAAAGACCTAATGCAGTCGCTGTAGCACTTACAAAAACACTTATATTCCTATTTTCAAGCAAAATAAAAAAACTAGAACCCTTATATATCAAGGTTTCTAGCTTAAAAATAGGTTTTACCCCACACTGTCTTCCTGCAAAGGGATAGTGTTTTCTACAAATTCTAACAGCTTCTGAATGTTGTTAGATCAACATCGGCTGTTTTGAGCGATGCCATGAAATTCTGATAATTTTTCGTGATTGGTCCTAGTTTGGGTATCAGTTTTTTTATAAAAGAATTAGAAACTACTTCTACCATCATATCTATGAAATCCTGATTCAAATTTTTCAGGATGCCCTATCCACTGATATCCTTCCAAACTATATAACCATTCAACAAAATTATCAATAAATTTTTGATTATTATGATCATGTATATTTCGGTAACCTCTTCCAACATTTTTTAAAGTACTTAATGATTCCGGAATCTCAATTGCATCTTTTCCAAAGTACCAAAATTTTTTTGAGATTAGAACTTTTTCACCTCGGGTATCTCGTTCCAAATTTAGAAGATTTTCCTTTCCATTTTCTAAACTATGATGAGAATCGACTTGAATTATATAACCATTTTCATCAGTATAGTATATATTATCACCGTACTTTAGTTGTGTGCTTCCATTCATCACTGGTTTTTTATTTTGAAATCGAATATCGTTCCAGTAATCATCAAAAGTCAATATTTCTTCAACTTGCATAGCATATATCATTTTCCCTTTGTAAATACTTTCTTTTCTAGAAGAACCCATGCCAACTATCCAATCTCCAACATTTGCATGTTTCCTAAGGGTAGGCTTACACGTAGCCAAAGTACAAAAACCATGGAATGGATTTGGCGCGAATCCATAATCTCTGGTTACAACATAATACGATAATTTCATTCATTTTCCCCCTCGTATTAGCAACTTGATCTATCAATATTGTATTTAGGAAAAGGTTCTCCAGTTGAAGTTTCCCAAATAGGGGTAGATCCGTTAATAGCTTCTCCTGCTTTATCCATTCCAACTGCAGCATACCCGAAATTTTTACTGCTATCTGGTAATGAACCTGCTTCATCCAAGTATATGAAAAAAACTTTTTTACCTAACATACTTGCTTTTTCTATGCACCAATCAATCCATTTAACTTCAGCAGTATTTTCCCCTATTAAGACCACAACAAGATCAGACCATTTTGCATTTTTTTCAATAACTTTTTTCATTTGATCTGAAATATTACCGTTTGAAGAGAATAGTCTATAGACTTCATCACTGTTACGAAAAGTATGTTCAACGCCTAAAGTCCTTGGCAACTGATTGATACCTTTTCTATCATCTCTGCTATATGCTACAAAAATTTTATTTCCCATCTTCTCTTATCTCCTTTTTTTCTTGGCTCCAATTTCCCCAAAGTTTTACATACAATTCATTTGAGCAATTAGATAAAATGTGCTCACATATTTCACTATATCCAAGTTTATCAGCTACATACGAACTTATAATGCGCATCATATTACAGTATCCTTCTTCTGGTTGATTTAGCTCAGAAAGTTCTAGTAACTTTTCCTTACTTAGATTTTTTTGAGTAAGAAGTTTCATATTATCAAAAATTTGTGAAATTAATTTATCTGATTTTTCTTTTGTTACTCTTAAGTCATCTGTATTTTTCACATGTAGAGGAATCTGTGCACCAACTTTTTCTTTATCTCTATCATACAAATGTAAACTATCACTAAAGTGACAATATGATCCAATTTCCAAGTCTAACCATCCAGCCATTATTTCTTGAATAATTGTAAACTGGACAAAATTATATGGTAATCCAAGTAAGAGATCATTGCTTCTCATAATCTGAGTCCACTCCAACTTTCCATTTCTCACCTTTAATAGGGAACAGACATTACACGGGATATCCTCAGCCCTGGGTTGTCCATCAGAATCTGGGAAGTCTCTATTAGGGTTCCATATAGAAATTACGATTTGTCTGCTTTCTGGATTATTTTTTAGTGCCTCATACGCACTATTCAACTGATCAAAACCATAGGATTTCCTAATTCTTTCGCCATATGCTCCATAATAAGTATCTCCCATACCAGCGTACTGTTTCAACGCAGGATTCCAATAATTAATAACCTTTGAATCATTGCTACCAGCCAGTATCCAAATCACTTCTGCTAAAGCAAATCCAATGCTTATTGCAGGTACTCGACTAGATACCCATCTTTGTTTCGGATTATCAACTTGCATGATTACATGTAAAAGTTCAGCTGTCTCACCAGTACGACTTTTCACACTATTATGAGTCTCTTTCAATTCTTTTTCTGCTTGAATCCACACATCATCTACCGTCTTCCCTTGATAAGAATTCACCGATCTATCCTCTCCCTTTTTATACTTTCATTAATCCCCCATTTAGGTGGAAAAAAGTATTCAATATTTTCTCTATTACTAGCTCTAAAAATTTGTTTAATACGAGTATTTTTCCCATGGTTATATTCTGGATGTTTCACTCGAGTATATTTATCAGTTTCACAAAATATATTCTGACAATCAATCAATTGTAATTTTCGTCCCCATAAATTTGAAAAATCAAGGTTTAACCTACTTATTTCTTTTTCCTGTTTATCTGCCATCCACTTAATGACATCTTCATAGGTATAATTACCTCGAGACTCGAAACACTTGTCAATACCTCTCTTGGCGCCCGGTCCTGCAATCACGAAAGACATCTCATCAAAATCACAAATTGGACTATAATTTATATCAATTGCTAGTTGAAAAGCAAGAAAGCTTCCCAAAGTAGGGTAGTTCAACAGTAAATGATACAACTCTTCCAAAGAATTACATTCTTTGATTTTATTTAACAAATTATCCTTTAACATATATTCTAATAATTTAAGGTTATTTTGATGTTTTTTAGAATGGTTAAAAGAACTAACTCCCGATGGCATAATATATGCTGCGGAGTATATTTTCTTATTTTGTTCCAATTCATCCAGTAAAATTTTATTATAGACGTCATATGAATATGTTTTGTATGAAACTTTACTTAATTTTCCTTCTAAAGTTTCCCAAGTTTCAATCTTATTGAACAATTTAAATAGCAATATTCTAAACAAAATATCCTCTTCATCATGTGCCTGTCCAGTTTGATATATAACACTTCTAATTAGATACTGACTTACTCTATCTGAAGCTCTATACACGTTGGTAAATTTGTATTTACTCAAGATATAATCCTGTGACCAAGGAAAGTTTTCATTGTTAAATCGAGCAAAAAAAATCTTTTGCCTTTCTGCAGTAAATTTCCAATATTCTGAGTAGATTGGTGATTTAATTAAAGTAGAAGATGTATGAATTTTTTTAATGGCCTTACTTTTTTGAGGAGCAATATCACCAAAGAGATCCATCTGTAACCCTTTACAATTTTTCGAAATCTCATTCACAATTTTATTCGAAGTCTGAATTATCGTAGAATCATTACTTATATTATGAACCAAATATTCTTGGGAGTTACTTACAATTTTTCTATATTCATCTATTAATCGTTTCTTTTCATGGGTAATAACTTGTTCAGACGGCTTCCTCTCCAAATAGAATACCTTGTTTATGTGTATATTCTCCCAATATTTAAGCTCTGGGATTAATAAGTTATTTAATTCTTCTTTGTCAATCCCAGAAACTACACCATAGCAAAAGGTCGACCACCAAAATCTGTCCAATAAAATTAATTTTCCATTCTTCAAATCTGGAATAAGTTTCTTTTGAAGTAACTCAATATGAGCAGCAATGTGTAAAATTTGTAAGCTGATAGGATTGAGCTCCTCTTTAAAATACTTGCCTTGTTCATGATGTATATCGTAGACAAGTCCACCTAAAGTCCCCTCTTCTTTGCCAGGAAAACTGTATTTAGAAATATCATAGCCCTTTAGCTCTAGCTTCTCTGAAACTTTATCCATTACTGTTGACTTACCAACGTTGTCAATTCCTTCAAAAATATAAATTTGACCAACATTTTCATTCAAAATAGTTACCCCTTCTTCAATACTAACTTCATTTTTAAATAGTCATTCCTTTATTTTACTTCAAATCCATTTTTACTCCAGCGCTAGCAGAATTTGCTAAATAGCCTTTTTCTATACCATAATTTTTTTATAATCTCATTTAACAAAAAACACCATATTTCCTATATATCTCGCTTTAAATAGCTTCTCTATTGACAAAGCATAATATAACCTCCTTAGTGAGCTTTTTCACTTATGATACCATACTTTTTTAGTCACATTGTCCATTTTCCAGCGTTTCGAATAAAAATCGCGGAACATTTTCAATAATTTCAAAAAATACATTTTCTTGTAGAAAAGTAAAAAAACTCTTCATTCAAAAAAAATGAGAGCAAAAGACTATTTATCAATGGTAATATTATCAATATCCGTATCTAGTTGATCAAATTGAAGTGATGCTAAATCTTTTGTTCTGAAGGCTATAGACCATCCCAGAGGCTCAATAGAAAAATATTTATCGGTACTTTCCATAAACTAGGGGCGCTCGTACTAATGTCGGAGCCGTAATTTCATAAGTTACCTCGTTTTGCACTGTGCGCATTTGATATCCTTTGTTGGAGATTGCCTCATTGATTGTCTCATCATTACATAATTGTCCCCAATCGTATACAAATATCCTTCCACATTATATAATCCTGTATAACTAGAATCAGGGTAACACACTTCATAAACAATAAATGAAAACTCTTCCTTCTCCGTCTGATTTCCTGATAAATTAGTGATAATATTGAAGTAAATCCATTTCTCATTGGAGTTACTTTTGGTGTTACTTTCTACACGTCTAAACAAAAAAGCCAGAAACACCTTCAAATAGGCATTTCTAGCTTAATCAATTCTATTACCCCACAGACCCTTCCATCTCATAACTAATCAACCGGTTCAACTCAACCGCGTATTCCATCGGCAGTTCTTTCGTGAATGGTTCGACGAAGCCCATGACGATCATTTCGGTTGCTTCTCCTTCTGATAAGCCGCGGCTCATCAGATAGTACAGTTGTTCTTCTGAGATTTTGGAGACTTTTGCTTCGTGTTCTAAGGACACTTGGCTGTTGTGGATTTCATTGAATGGAATGGTATCGGATTTCGATAGGTCATCCATGATGATGGTATCACATTCGATATGCGAGATGGAGCCTGTGCTCTTCTTGCCGAAGGTAACTTGTCCGCGATAGTTCACTGCGCCGCCGTCTTTTGAAATGGATTTTGAGACGATCGAGCTGGAGGTGTTTGGTGCGTTGTGGATCATTTTGGCACCAGTATCTTGGACTTGGTTGGCTCCTGCAAAAGCGATCGACAACATGGTGCCGCGGGCGCCTTTGCCGTCTAGATAGACACTTGGGTATTTCATGGTGGTTTTGGCCCCTAGGTTGCCATCGATCCATTCTACGGTGGCGCCTTCTAAGGCTTTGGCCCGTTTGGTCACAAGGTTGTAGACATTGTCAGACCAGTTTTGGATCGTGGTGTAGCGGCAGTAGGCATCTTTTAAGGTAAAGATTTCTACGATGGCAGCATGCAAACTATTGGTTGAATAGGTTGGTGCGGTACAGCCTTCGACGTAATGGACGCTGGCGCCTTCATCAACAACAATCAATGTTCGTTCAAATTGACCAGTATTTTCAGCATTGATCCGGAAATAGGTTTGCAATGGCACATCTACCCGTACGCCTTTTGGTACATAGATAAAGGTACCGCCAGACCACACTGCTGAGTTTAGTGCTGCCAATTTATTATCCGTTGGTGGGACAAGTTTGGCAAAGTATTGCTTGAAGATTTCAGGATATTCTTTCAAGGCTGAATCCGTATCGGTAAAGATGATGCCTAACTTCTCAAACTCATCTTTCATATTGTGATAAACCACTTCTGATTCGTACTGTGCAGAGGCACCGGCTAGATAAGCACGTTCGGCTTCGGGGATCCCAATACGTTCAAAGGTTTCTTTGATTTTCTCTGGGACATCATCCCAATCCCGTGCAGGACGGTCACTTGATTTTTGGTAATATTTGATGGCATCGAAATCGATGTCAGATAGGTCAGGACCCCAGTTTTGCATCGGCATTTTATTGAATGCTTCTAATGACTTCAAGCGGAAGTCCAGCATCCATTCTGGTTCTTCTTTGACCCGTGAGATTTCACGGACGATGTCTTCGGTCAAGCCTTTCCCAGTACTAAACACTGGTTGTACGTCATCGTGGAAGCCAAATTTATATTCTTCTAATTCAGGTACACCCATGATTCTCACTCCTTTGATTTGTGACTAGGTGATTGTTCTGGTCTATTCGTCTAGTGATTGGCTCGTGTCATTGGTGTCGTTTGGATGGTGCAATTGACCGGCAGTTGCTTGCCCTTTATCATTTTTGATGGCTTTTTCCAATGCTTTCCATGCCAAGGTCGCACACTTGATCCGTGCAGGAAATTTGGCTACGCCGCCTAACATAGACGCATCGCCTAGGCGATCGCTTTCTGCGACTTCGTGTCCTTGCACCAGTTCAGAGAACAACTGAGACAATTCGCCTGCTTCGGTCAGTGTCTTGCCAATGACCGCATCACCCATCATTGAAGCGCTAGCGGTGCTGATGGAGCAGCCTTCACCTGTAAAGGCGAGATCTTTGATGGTCTCTCCGTCAACCGCCAGTTCCAAGTGGATCACATCCCCGCAGGTCGGGTTGTTCAATTCGACTTTATATGTAGATGCTCCTAGTGTTCCTCGATGATGGGGATGACTGGAATGATCTAAAATGACTTGTCGATATAAATTATCTAATCGTGTCAGTGCCATGTTGAAAAAACTCCTTCGTTAGCTTGATGGCGTCAACCAAGCGATCGGCGTCCTCTCTTGTATTATACAGGTAAAAGCTCGCCCGTGCAGTTGCCGGCACTTGCAAGTACTGCAAGAGTGGTTGGGCACAATGGTGACCCGCTCTTACAGCAATGCCTTCCATGTCTAAAGCAGTTGCGACATCGTGGGGATGGATGCCGTCAATATTAAAGGCAATCACACCGGTACGTTTTGCTGCTTCTTGCGGGCCGTAAATCGTCAATCCATCAATGGCTTGCAATTTGGGCAACACATAGGCAACAATAGCCGCTTCGTGCTGATGGATTTCATCTAAGCCTATTTCTTGCAAGTAATCCACCGCTGCACCTAAACCAATCGCGCCAGCGATATTCGGTGTGCCTGCTTCAAATTTCCAAGGCAACTCTTTCCACGTGCTGTCTTGCAAGTGGACGAAATCAATCATTTCGCCGCCAAACTCGACGGGCTCCATTTGATCAAGCCATACACGTTTGCCGTATAAGACACCTATTCCCGTAGGCCCACACATCTTATGTCCCGAAAAAGCATAGAAATCGCAATCCAGTGCTTGGACATCTACCGCCATATGGGGGACGGCTTGGGCACCATCGACGACCATCACTGCTTGGTTGGCATGTGCCAAAGCGGTTAGTTCAGCGATTGGGTTGATCACGCCTAGAACATTCGAGACATGGGCAATCGAGACGATCGCTGTTTTTTCAGTGATTTGTTTTTTGGCATCTGCCATATCCAGTGTGCCTTCTGGTGTCAATTGAATATATTTTAAAGTCGCCTGTTTGCGTTTGGCCAATTGCTGCCATGGGATGATGTTGGAGTGATGTTCCATATAGGAAATCACGATCTCATCTCCTTCATGCACAAATTGATCCCCAAAACTACGGGCGACCCAATTCAAACCGGTGGTTGTCCCTCTTGTAAAAAGGACTTCTGCCGTTTCTTTGGCATGGATAAATTGACGGACCTTTTCTCTGGCTGCTTCATAAGACTGCGTTGCCCGTTCTGCTAAGGTATGCACCCCGCGGTGGACATTGGCATTGTCTTGATGATAATAAGCGGTCACTGCAGCCAAAACAGCTTCTGGTTTTTGCGTAGTTGCCGCATTGTCTAAATAAACCAAGGGTTCATCATTGACGATTTGATCCAAGATGGGAAACGCGCGTTTCACTTTATGGCTATCGATCATGCAAGCAACTTCCCTTCAATAACGTCCACTAGTTCTTGTTGGACTTCTTTGACTGGAATAGCTGTCAGCACCGAACCTAGGAACCCGCGAATCACCAAGCGCTCTGCATCTTCTTTACGCAAACCACGACTCATCAAATAGTACATTTCTTCAGGGTCGACCCGTCCAACACTCGCAGCATGTCCTGCTGTGACTTCATGTTCATCGATCAAAAGAATCGGATTGGCATCACCACGGGCTTGGTCAGACAGCATCAAGACACGACTTTCTTGTTGTGCATCGGCGCCTTTCGCTCCTTTTAGGATGTGGCCGATCCCGTTGAAAGTCAAGACACCCCGTTCACGAATGACCCCATGTTGCAAGATATGCCCAATAGAATGCGGCGCCTTATTGGTCACACGGGTATCGATCCCTTGGGTTTGACGGCCAGCACTGATGGCGACAGCTTTGACTTCAGAGTGGGCACCTTCGCCGACTAGGTCAGAATCGAAGTCTGCCACAACATCACCATCGTTCATCACGCCAATCGCCCAATCCACCATTGCATCCCGCAAGACATAACCGCGACGATTCATGTAGGTCGTGATATTGACACCTAATTGATCGATCGCTGAAAACTTGACTTTCGCCCCTGCTTTAGCAATGACTTCTACGACGATATTGCCAGATATTTTTTTGGCTTGATCGCCTTTGGTTTGGAATCGTTCCAGGTAGCTGAATTCACTATGTTCATCAGCGACAATCAAGACATGTTTGAAGAAATGTGCTTGGCTATTGCCGTTATGATAGAAAATCGCTTCTAATGGTTCTTCGATCACTACATTCTTAGGTACATAGAGAAACAACCCGCTATTCATAAAAGCGGCATGAGCTGCCGTCATTTTGTCTTCATCGAATGCAACAGCTTTCGACATATAGTATTGGTTGACCAATTCAGGCACTTCTTGCATGGCTGTGAATAAATCGGTAAAAATGACGCCTTGATCAACCAAATGTTGCGGCAATTGTTCAAAAACAGTCGCTTGGTCATACTGAACGACCGTTGGATGGCTGTCCATCGCATCAAATGCCGGTACAGCGCCTAAGCCGTCTGCTTCATTGCCAGCAGTCGGATCGATGATACCACCAAAGGCAGTCTCACCTGCAAGTGTTGCTTCATCGATACTAAATAATGGCCAACGTTCATAACGGACCCGCTCAATTTTTGGAAATGGCAAGTCATCGACTTTTGCCAATGCTGCTTGCCGCATCTCCAACATCCATTCAGGTTCTTCTTTCAATGCAGAAAAAACGTTGACTTGTTCAAGATAATCATGTAATTTTGCCATTTACCTTGCCCCCTTACGCTTCTTCTTCTTTGTAGTCGATCCCTAATTCTTTACTGATCCCTGCGTAGCCTTCTGCTTCTAAACGTTTGGCCAAATCAGCAGAACCTGTCATCACGACACGGCCTTCCATCATGATATGCACCACATCAGGCGTGATATAGTTTAACAAACGTTGGTAATGGGTGATGATCAGCGCGCCAAATCCCTCACCACGCATTTCATTGACCCCTTTTGCAACCACTTTCAAGGCATCGATATCCAATCCAGAATCGATCTCATCCAAAATCGCAAATGTTGGTTCTAACATCAACAATTGCAAAATTTCATTCCGTTTCTTTTCACCACCAGAGAATCCTTCGTTCAAATAACGCTCTGCCATTTCTTCAGGCATGTTCAAGAGATCCATTTTTTGGTCTAATTTTTTCAAGAAATCCATGACAGATATTTTGTCATCTTCCTCACGTTTGGCATTGATGGCTGCTCTCATGAATTCAGCATTGGTGATACCAGGAATTTCACTTGGGTATTGCATCGCTAAGAATAAGCCTAGGCGCGCCCGCTCGTCGACTTCCATCTCTAGTACATTTTCACCGTCGAACAATATTTCTCCTTCAGTTACTTCATAGTTGGGGTTCCCCATGATGGCAGCAGATAAAGTTGATTTCCCTGTTCCGTTTGGTCCCATGATGGCATGGATCTCACCCGTTTTCAGTACTAAGTCAACGCCTTTTAAAATCTTTTTGTCTTCGATTTGAACGTGTAGATTTTTGATCTCTAAAACTGACATTCTATTCCCTCCAGTATCTTTTCTTTCTCACTATTCTAGACTAGTTGAGAATGAACTTCAAACGCTATTCTCGTCTTTGGTCATTTTATTCGAATCTTTACATTAGAATTATTATAAACTATTACCCAGTAATTTAAAAGTCTTGGATTTATTTCCACGGTTACACAAACAAATAAAAAAACATAAGTGATACCGCGTTTTCTGCAGATCACTTATGTTTTTGACTGTTTTAAAATGTGGTCTCTACACCAGTCACCCTTTTATAGAGGGTATCCATGAGTTGCGCGTCAGATTTACGGCCACGATTTGAAAGTAAAATCACGCTTTCTTGATTGTTTTTGCTGAACAACCCATAGGATTCAAATCCTCCCTTGCCGCCATGGGCACGATCATAGTTTCCTTTGTCATAAAAGCCCGCAGCATATGTACTGCCAGAAACGGGTGTCCATAATTGCGCCAACTGTTGTTTGTTGAGTAGTTTTTCATGCAGCAAGCAATCGAAATACCGATATAAATCGCCTACAGACATATAGACATTGCCAGTACCGATCTCGGAAGCAAGCGCCGCGTAACTCAGCGTATTTTCTTTCTCATAAGGATCCTCTGCACCTTCTGTTTTATAATTGGCCGTAGGTATCTTCTCTTTGAGATACGTTGTGAACAGTTGTGTTTGGCTGAATCCCTGTTGTTTGATGAAATAATCTGAAAACAAAGATGCATAGGACTGACCCGTAGCTTTGGTCAAGATACCTGCCAAAAGATTGTAATTGATTGGACTATAGTGAAAGACTCCTTGACTCTGCGCCATGACAGTGTGGGCAGCATCCCATTCCAATATATCTGTATCTGTACTGAGATTGCTAGGGTTCTCAGTCAATTCCAATCCTGAGGCCATTTGCAGCATTTGTTGCAGCGTGATATTGTCCGCGTTCGGTATGTCAGGGTAGTACTTTGCCAATGTGTCAGACAAGGACAATCGACCTTCTGCCGCAGCACGCATGACCAATACACCTGTCATGCCTTTTTGGATAGAGCCAATATTGAATAAGGTATCTGGTTGATTGAGCAGATCTTTGGCTTTGTTTGCATAGCCATATCCTTTATGGAGGATAATCTGCCCATCTTTTACAATCAGCGCACTCCCGATAAAGCCGCTATCACGCAACACCGTATCTAAGGCAGCTCCCGTATCGGTCACTGTGACTTGGTTACGCGTCAAATAACGATAATCTGCTGCTGTAAGACTATTTTTTTCACTTATGTTGTCGGCGGTATTTTGCGTTTCACTTGTTTGCTGTTGATGACGATGCATTGATGACTCGCTTGACGTATCGACCGAAGAGCTGCTCGCCTTTGATGTCACAGCAGGCAATAAAAATAAGTACGACAACATAGCCAACCCGCCGATGATCACTATGATATCTAGCGTGATCAAAACGCTTGATAAACGTGATGGTTTTTTACTATGCTTGCCCATTGTACCGATCTGCCTCCGTTTCCTAGACCTGACTATTTATTCTTGCGGGTCTTGTTCCTGCCAATCTTTGGACAAGAACTGGTTATTGATTTTATATCTCGGCGTATGCGTTGGTCCTGTCAGAAATGTCTTGATTTGCTCATCTGCAGTGAGCCAGCCTTGCCACCCCAAATGGATCGTATCTTCCATAAAGTAATCGACATTGCCTTGATCAGACAAATCATCGATCGATGTGAATCCTTGACTGTCCAATTGGTGTCGGATTTTTTTATCAAATCCCCTCAAAACTGATTGAGGCAATCCAGTGTAGTCCATCCATTTTTGGTTGATTGGCGGAATAATGAATAAGACATCTACGTTATTTTCAGCAAAGGCATTCAAAACCAACTGGAAATCACTGTATTCTGGGCCATAGCGATACTCCCAATTTGATTGTGACTGTTTCATTTTGTTGATCTTGTTTTTGAGATGCGCATTATAGAAACTGTTTTTAATGCCAAATCTATTGTTGCTTGTTTCTTGTTGCCCTTGTTCGTTGGCTAATGCGTGCAATTCGTGCCTATTGTCCGTTTCAGGCAAACGTGCTGCCGCGTGCTCAATCTTATCTTGCAAGTTATACTGCAGACCAATCCCGCTGAACAAATCATCTTCTCGTGTCAACAATGTCAATTGCAGGTTCATTTGTGTCACTTGCCATGCAGTCGGCAAATGTCCGGCACAAACTTCTTTCAGAGAAGATGCCGTTAGCGTATCCTCTGCTACTTTGCGAAAGGACAGCAAACGATCGGCATAATATTTGTCCGTGTCGGACACATGTTCCATAGACGTCAACCATCTGTATACATGTTGTTTTGAATAATGGTGGTTAAAGTAGTCCTCTTTGATCCCTTTTGGCACGAACCATTGCGGTGATACAACGAAGATTGTTTTTTTACCAGCCAACTCTTTGGCCATTGATTGAATGATGCTATATTGCGTCAATGACTGGGTCCCTGCTGCACCCAACAAAAACGGTGTGTAGCCGCGTTTGTATTTCTGTGCTAACACAGATGGATGAAAGGAACTGATTCGGTTTAATTCTGATGAGCCGAAGAAAGCCACATATTTACCTGATGCTATGGCTTCATTTTTGATCATATCTCCTTGAAAAACCGCATCGGTCATGGCAGTCGATGCTTGTTCAAGTGTTGCCGGCTGATGGTTATTGATTTTCCAAGGGCCGAAAAACAGCCCTGCCAAAAGCACAAGTGCACAGATGATTGGCCCAAAAATGATGCCTAATCGCCGTTTGATCATAGGGTTTCTAACGCAGCCACTTTCGCCATGATTTTCGCTGGAGTGGCCCATTCAGTACGATCGAATTCTGAAACTGGGAATTGGATCCCCAATTGTCCTTCTAATTCGACTAATAATTGTACTGCGCCTAAAGAATCCAATAAGCCTTCATCAAATAAATCTATATCTACGTTCTCTCTTACTTCATCACTACCTGTGATATCTGTTAAAATTGCGGTAACTGCTTCATTTGTATGCATGTTGTTACACTCCTTTTAGTCATATTATTTACACCATAGTTGCGCCAATATCCCAGAGAAAATCAAGAAACTGAAACAAACGGCATGAAAAGTGATCCCTATCGAAAGGGCCTTCGTCCATCGATTTGATGGCAGTGGATGCGCTCGTTTCTTTTTCCAACGGATCCACGCATCATTGATACATATCAAGCTTGCATGATAGACGCCATATAATAAGTAATACCATGTCAGGCCATGCCAAACCCCCATTAATAGGAAGAGGGCAAAATAGCCGACATTTGAGGCGATGATACGACTTTTAAACACTTTCTTTTTGATCAATGTGAACATCAGCCGCATATAGACATAATCTCTAAACCAGAACGACAAACTCATATGCCATCGATTCCAAAATTCTTTGATATTTGGGGATAGGAATGGTTTGTTAAAGTTGGCCGGTGTGTCATAGCCCATAAAATTGCTGATGGCAATTGCAAATAGGCTGTATCCGGCAAAGTCAAAGAATAAGTATAAACTGTACACATACATATACCCCAACATTCCCCATGAAAAGAACCCATGATCGACTGCCTCGCGGGTAACGATTGGCAACAATACTTGTCCGAAAAAGTATCCTAGGATAAATTTATACAATAACCCTAGCATAAGTTGACTGACACCTTTTTCTAAAAAACCGAGATAAGTTTCTTTAGTCGGCGGATGCAGCAAGTCTTTTTCAAATCGTCGATACCGATCAATCGGTCCTGAAGAAATAGTTGGAAAGAAAAGCAAGAATTGAATATAACGCCAAGGGTGATATGTTTTGATCATCCCGTCGCGCATTTCCATGATCAGCTGAACCGACTTGAACGTCAGATAAGAGATACCTAAGAAGTTCATAAAAGAACCATGCCCTATCATTAACGGTGTCACTTTCACGAACGTCAGCGGTAAGATAGCCAGACCGACAGCTGCATAAAAAAGACCACTACTATTTTGCCTTTGCTGCAGCTTGTGATACCCATAAACTAAGAAGGTTTGAAAGAATACATAGCCCGCCAATGCAGCACCCTGCTGCCATAACTCGCCCCCGAAACTAACATAAAGCACTGCGAGGGTCACTACGATTTGATACCACTGCCAACGCACACCTTTGAACAGCAAGAGTAAGATCATCGGTGTCATCGCCAGCAGCAACCATAAAAAATACCCCGGATTTGCATAAGGAATCATATGGGGGATCATCATGATGGATTCACCTCATGGATCAATGACTTGCGATCGATTTTGCCATTGGCTGTTTGTGGCAAATGCGGCACGTAGATCATTTTTTGCGGAATCATATACGACATCAATCTTTGACTGACCGATGTTTTAATCGCTTTGGACAATTGATATTCTTTCTCGAATGTATTATCTGCAGGTACCACGTAAGCAATCAATTGCTCGACTTTGTTTTCTTTGTATTTCGGTACAACAACTGCTTCTTTGACCCATGGACTTTCGGACAAATGGTGATCGATTTCTTCCAATTCCATGCGATAACCATGGAACTTGATCTGAAAGTCTAAGCGTCCTTCGTACAGTAACAGCCCATCTTCAGTCAATTGACCGCGATCGCCTGTGCGGTAGGCAGGTCGCCCATCGATCGTTACAAATGCTGTTGCGGTCTTCTCAGGGTTGTTGAGATATCCTTTGGATACACTTGGCCCGCTGATCACGATTTCCCCTAACTGCCCCGCCTGTCGCACTTGGTCATCTTCCATGATCGTCACAACTGTATCCTCTTTGATATAGCCAATGGGTACGCGAGGATACGCATGTAACAGCTGTTCAGTGATTTCCACACGAGAAATGGCTACGGTCGCCTCTGTAGGACCATAGGTGTTAAACACTTTGGCATGAGGGAAACGGGACAATAAAGCCTGTGCTGTTTTTTTAGGTAATTCTTCCCCACAAAATAAGAAATGGGACAATCCTGACAAATGGGATTGATCGAAATGCGGTTCCATCAAACAGATATTCACAAACGAGGGCGTAGAGACCCAAACATTGATCGGCAATGTTGGCAACACTTGAAATAGCTGTTTGAAATCATTGACTACGGCTTTCTTTAACGGAACCAAACATCCGCCTGAAGTCAATGCAGGGTATAGCCCCATTACAGAAAGATCAAAAGAATAGGGTGCTTGGGCCAAGTAGGTCATTCCTGTTTTCAGACCAAAATCTGACAGTTCCCAATTCACGAAACTCAATAGATTGCTATGGCTGATCTGCACCCCTTTTGGGACTCCTGTTGTTCCTGAAGTAAAGATAATATAATACGTATCTTCGTCTGATCGTGTGACATTTTGCCAACGCTCGATGGGCATCTGATAGATTGTGTGCAATTGCTGCACATCGACGCGCTTGACATCCGCTTGTGATTCTTGCCAATCGCCGATCGTAACCACCATCTCAGGTCGTGCAACGGAAAGAATCAAATCAATTCGTTCCTGTGGTGTAGTGGTTTCGATCGGAATATACGCCCGGCCGGATTTAGATGCCGCCAAAAAGGCCACCAGCATATCAAATTCCAATTCACCAAAGACAACGATGGGCCGATCGGTTGTTAGGTTTTCATCAAAAAAATGGGCCAACTGATTGGCACGATACACCAATTGACTATACGTATAGACTTGATTTGGTTCTCGGTATACTTCTCTGTCAGGCTCTTTTTCAGCCCACATATCAATAGCCTCAATTATTGCGTTCACTTTCATCGCGCTTCCTCCTAAAATTCATTGTAGATAAAGGTACCACCTTGCACATTTTTGTAATGGTACAGATATATCAATAAAAGGAAAATGCAAAAGTAAAAAAGTGTTTTTGCCAAAAAGAGACTGATACTCTTCAATCGACTATCTTTTGCGCGTGCTTTCACGAAACTCCTCCTTTTTGCTACATTTATTTTAGAGTGAAGGAATAAATAAAATAGCGCCAAAAGATAAACAATTGTTAAACTGGCTATAAACTTTTTATTTCAAAAATTAGTTTTTTTTTAACTTGCTTACATTTTTGTAATCTGATATTCGCGTGATTCGATGGTTCTTTTTATTGCATCAAAAAAAGACCATTTGTCACAAAGCAACTTGTTGTTTTGTGACAAAATCGTCTCTCTTCATCTGATATTTATGCTTGAAACCGATAACCTGCACCCCAAACAGTTTGGATATACTTGGGATTGGTTGGATCTTCTTCCACCCGTTCACGTAAGCGATTGATGTGTACCGCAACTGTTCGAATATTGCCTAATGCATCCATGCCCCAGATTTTTTCATATAATTGTTCTTTGCTGAACACGATTTCTGGATGCTCCATTAAGAAGAGCAGCAATTCATATTCTCGATGTTTGCATTCCACTTCAATGTTGTCCACAAACACACGATGCGTTTGTGAATTGATCCGAATATTGCCTAAAGCGATTTCTCCTTCAACTTTCTGTTCGGACTGCATTGCACCTTTGATCCGTTTGTATTGTGCAATATTTGCCTTTACACGAGCCACCAACTCAGTCGGTGAAAAGGGCTTGGAAATATAATCATCTGCACCAATACCCAATCCCCGCAGTTTTTCAAGTTCTTCAGACTTGGCAGTTACCATAATGATTGGAATATCCACTTTTTGTCTAATCTCTCGGCAAATCTCATAGCCATCCATGCCTGGTAACATGACATCTAGCAAAATCAGCTGATAAGCTTGCGAGATGGCTTCTTGATACCCTTCGCGTCCATTGTTTGCAATATAGACTTGGTATCCTTCCATTTCCAAGAAATCTTTTTCGATCATTGAAATATCTTCATCATCCTCGATGATCAATACTTTGGTACACATCCTATTGGTCGCCTCCTTTGATTGGCAATACGATAACGATCGCTAAACCGCCACTTTCATGATTGTGGGCACAAATACTGCCATTGAATCCCTCTATGATTTTTTTGGATATCGCAAGACCCAAACCATTGCCTTTACTTGGATTCGAGCGTGCATGGTCATCGCGGTAAAACAGTTCAAATAAATTCTCCAGATTTTCTGGTGCGACACCAGGGCCATTGTCCACAATCGATATAATCAAATAACTTTTTTCAACGTGATAACTAACGGTGACTCGTTTATCCTTATGCTGGATATACTTTCGGGCATTTTCAAAAATATTCGTCAAGACTGTTCTGAACTGGACAGGATCTACAGCAACTGTCACCTCAATATCCGGTACGGCTAAAGAAATCGTTACGCCTTTTTCAGCATACTCAGTCTTAATTTGAGTAACATACTCATCAATCAATTTTTTATTACTCGTTTTCACAAGGTTAAAAGGAAATTCATTGGTATCCAATTTTGAGAATAAAAATAATTGTTCGATGATTTGATTGAGGTCAGCAATTTTTTTCTTGATGATCTCATAATATTTTGCCTTCATTTCTGGGGTACTCGCAATTTCTAACTCCAAACCTTCAACATAGGCCTTGATCGAAGTTATTGGCGTACGTAGATCATGGGAAATTCCCGCTATCAATTCACGCCGGTTTCCTTCTAATCTTTTTTGGGTATCCATCATTTGCTTCAATTGACTCGCCATACCATTAAAGTCTCTTGCCACAGATAAAAATTCATCTTCTTCTCTATAAAAAATCCGATAACGCAAGTTTCCCTCACGAATTTCTTTGAATCCTGTTGTGAGCAAACTCAAAGGCTCCGTGATACTTTTTAACATATACCGTGTCAAATATCTACTCGTCAATATGATCACAACAATGACCACAATCACCATTGCGACTACGATCCACACTAATGTTGCTTGATAATCACGGTCTGACAATGGATCCTTATAGTATAAGTCATTATAATAATTAGAATTGACCAAAATCACTTTATATTGATCGGCATAAAAACTTCTCAAAAAAGTCTCGTCTTTTAAGTAACTATGTTCGCCAGGTTCTTTCCAAGCTATATCTTTCATCTTTTTGTCTTTGACCACACCTGCAGAAGCAACCAATTCGTCCCCTTGATAAACTAGCAAAGCAATCTCATCGCTTAAACTCGTCCTTTTAAAATGGCGTACATCCTGTAAGATATCTTCGTTGCTTATCTCTTCACTGGACCATTTTCTGACTAGACTTTCAACCGTCGCATATTGCACACGAAACTCTGTGTTCTTGGCCATAGCACCTTCATCAACGCCCCAGTAATAATGCCAAACCAAAAAGAAAGTCAACGAGGATACCACAACGCTCAAGATAACAGGAACGATGATCATTAGGATATGTGAGATGTACAAACGTTGCTTGATCGTCATTTATTTTCCTCTTTTCATTTGCCTCAATTTCTTTTTGTAGTCAAATCAAAAAAAAATAGTATATGCATCCCATATACTAACAAAAAGAAATAAACAAAAAGTAAACAATTGCTAAAATATCCATAAAAAAAGATGATCCGATATCGAATCATCTTTTTTGTTGCCACTCTTCTCGCAACACGCCATATTTCACGGAATCATAGTAATGGTCTTGCCAATAACGGACTTTCCTAATCTGCGCTTCTTTGGTCATACCTAGCTTCTCCCCTAGTTTCATCATCCGATGATTCCCTGACCAAGTGGTGTACCCAATCCGTTGAATGTTGGGCTCAAGGGCAAATAAATAGCTGACCCATTGTTTGATTGCTTGAGTGCCCACACCTTGATTCCAAAGCTGAGGGTCATAGATCGCAATCCCAAATTCCAGCCACTGGTGCAGATCATTATCTTCCCAATAGGCACTCACGATACCAATCAGACGATTATCTGCATAAATGGCATTCCGCAAAGGATTGTCTATACAGCTTTTGCCAAAACCGGTTCGAAACTCTTCCCATGTCAAAATAGGCTCTTGAAAGTATGGGCCATCCCAATTCATCCATTCTAAGTCAGCTAGCGGTCCGTAACTGACAGCCCAAAGCTCAGCGATATTGCCTTTTGTGATTGGTCTTAAGATGATTTCTTTCATTTTATCCCTCCTAAAGCCACCTAGAAGGATGGCTAGTTACCTCATAGTTTACTTGATGAAGGATACGCTTTCAACTCTTATTTTTTGAACAAAAGACCCATGCTACACACAAATTGCGGAAGAATTTCTTTTTTTTGATGAAAAATAAAAGATGGACTTCTATGATTTAAAACTAAAAGCTTCTTGATTGCTTATTTTTTTGACGGCCTATTTGGTATAGATTCAGATAAATCAAACTCGTTAATACAACTGGAGAGAGTAAGAGTCCAATCTGTGGTTTGATAAAAATCAAAAGTAATATGAAAACAAATAAACTTAAATTGATGATGCTAAGATACCATTTTCTAATCAGATAATAAAACGACATCATCAAAACATCTTTCATTTTTGCTTGAGGATTCCTTACTTGAAAATACCAGCTGTTGATGCTTACCCCAATTGAACACACACCTAGAACCAGAAAGAAAGGATACGTCCATTGCCCATGTGTCACATAGCTGAACGCTCGCATATCCACAATAGCAATCACTATACCGCCCCAACCAATCAACCAATAAAGAAAACCTTTTAAACCAAATGATTTCATGGCACAAAAGAAAGCCTTGACTGGTGCAATTTCTTTTTCCCTGATCCATTGATCAATCAAAGCAATCAAACTGATCATTCCTGCACCTAACCATAAACTTGTCGCAGCAAACCAAAAAATGTTTCCTAGATTGATGTCTAACAATAGCGCGGCGGCAGAAAATGGAAAGACAGCAAGCCAAAAGCACAGATTTGCTAGGAGTGCTGTGTAAAGTATTTGAAAAATTTTCATATAAATATTATTGTCAAATGTTGGTTTGGTAAACATATCCTCTCACCTCAGTTCTTCATACCAGAAGTGGCAATACCTTCTACGAAATATTTTTGCATAGCCAAAAAGACAATGCCAACCGGTAAAATCGACACTACAGATGCTGCCATGATCAATGCATATTCAGCATCATATAATCCAACAAACATTTTCAACCCTAACTGAATCGTTTTATTTTCAGTAGAAGACAAATAAATGAACGGGCCCATATAATCATTCCAAGTATTGACGAATGTAATGATCGTTAGACTCGCCAAGGCTGGTTTGGTAAGTGGTAAAATGATTTTCCGATAGATTCCCCACTCACTCAAACCATCAATACGCGCACTCTCACATAGTGAATCAGGTATACTGCTATAATACTGTTTTAATAGAAAAACACCGAAAGCACTAAATGCTTGTAACAGTACAAGTGACCATAACGTATCTGTTAAACCAAATTGTCGCATCATAATAAACTGAGGAATCATATAGGATTGCCAAGGAATAGCAATCGTTCCTATATATGTTAGGAAAAGTAAATCTCGACCTTTAAAATTCATTTTTGAAAATCCATATGCGGCAAAACTTGAGGTAAACAATTGGATTAATGTGATAACAATACTTAAGAAAGCAGTGTTTTTAAAGAATGTCAACAATGGAATCCTATCCCAAATCACTTGATAGTTTTCTGGGTGCCATGTTTTTGGAATCCATTGAATTGGTACACTGAACACATCATTATTTGTTTTGAATGACGCTGAAAGCATCCATATAAAAGGGACCAATGTCACTAATGCTAAAACTGTTAATACGATGATCAATACTATGCTGCCAAGTGTCACTTTTTCTTTGGTCTTCTTTTTGATTTTTGTTTCATCCTTAGTAAGTGCATTTTCCATTATAGTCCCTCCTTACACTCTTTCTTGTCGTTGATTCCATTTAAACTGAATCACCGTGATGCCCAAAACAATGATAAATAAAATCATCGCTATCGCAGATGCATAACCAAAATTAAACTTAACAAATGCTTCATTATATATATTATAAACAAGAACATTCGTTGCACGTCCCGGTCCACCAGCGGTCATCACCTGAACCAAATCAAATATTTTAAAACAATTGATGACTAACATGATCGATACAAAAAATGTTGTCGGCCGTAACGATGGCAAAGTAACATTCAGAAATTGCTTCCATTTATTTGCCCCATCCATTGAAGCTGCTTCATATAGTTCCTTAGGGACACTTTGCAAACCAGCCAAATATAAAATCATATAGTAGCCCATTCCACGCCAAACACTAACGATAACGATTGCTGTTAGTGCCCAATCCGAACTAGAAGTCCATCCTGGTGGATTTTCTATAAATACTTTCAGAAACTGATTGATTGGCCCCATTGTCGGATGAAACAACATATTCCATACAACCGCGATTGCAACCAACGAAGTGACATAAGGAAAGAAAAATGCAGTTCTGAAAAATTTGATCCCGCGGATTTTTTTATTCAATAGAATTGCCAAACCAAGTGAACAAATCAAAGTCAACGGTACAACGCCTATCGTATACAAGAAAGTATTCTTCAAAGAAATCCAAAAAGTATCATCACCTACCATTTTTGTAAAGTTCTTGAAACCAACAAATTCCGGTGTACTAAATGAATCCCATTCCATAAAGGCTAAAATCAAAGAAAAAACAACTGGGATCAATGTAAACAAAAAGAAACCGATAAAGTTTGGTGCAATAAATGACCAAGCGGTCCATGTATTTTTACGTCGTAAACGATTTGCTGTTTTTGATTTTGAGGTAATTTCCATATTTGTTCCCTACTGTATAATCAGCAGGTGCCCCCTTCCATTTCTACCAGAGAAGAGATCTATGCCACAATCTCTTCTCTAGAAAAAGTTATTCGATTTCAGATTTTACGCGTTTTTCCATATTTGCAATACCTTCTTTAGGTGTTTCGTCACCCACCATGATCAAATCATGTTCTTCCTGTAATACTTTATCAATTGCTGGACCATTTTTATCAACTGGAAATTCAATTGCGACTGTTTCAGGATTAAATGCTTTTTTTGACACTTCATCAGCAGGCATCCCTTCACGTGAGAAGTACAATTCATCGATTGCATCTGTTTTATATGAAGGGACTACCCCGACTTCTGCCAACACCTTCGCGCCTTCTTCTCCAGAACAAAAGTCTAGGAATTTTTGCGCAGCTTCTTGATTTTTAGAATTTTTATTGATGGCATACGCAGTAGGAGAACCAAATGTTGTCACATCGCCTTTTTCGTTTTGCGGCATTTCAGCAATTCCCCATTCAACATTTGTTTTGCCATCATCAATATTTGTCATTAAAGCGCCCATGTACCAAGTCCCCATATACATCATTGCTGTTTTGCTATTTTCAAATTGAGATTGATAAGTTACCTTCGTTGATTTTGCAGTACCAAAATCCATTTGTGATTGATCGTCTTGCATTCTTAGTGCGCGATCATAATAACTTTCTAGGTAATCATATGACGGATCAATAAGATTTGCGTCGTTTTGTGCAGCAGCAATGGCTTGGGTCGTTGAACGCCATGTATGTTGGTATGCACCGTATACTTGTTCATCAGGATTTGATAATTTGCTTGCTAACTCTTCGTATTCATCCCAAGTGATATTTGATGGATAATCTACGCCGGCATCATCAAACATTTTTTTGTTATAATATAGAACCCAAAAATCAGTCCGATATGGTTGTGCATATGTTTTACCATCCACATCATACATTTCGTAACTTGCTTGTGCCGGATCAGTATCAATCGATGAGATATGGTCAGTTAAATCAACCAATTGATCTCGTAATGCATAGTTAGAGTATGACAACAAATTTTTCATGGTTAAAATATCTGTGGTATCTCCGGATGAAAGCATAGTCGTAAGTTTTGTATCGTAATCATCAGAAGCAATATCAACTGGCTCAACAGTAATGCCAGGATTCGCCTCTTCAAAAGCACGGAACAGTTTTTCAAACTCAGGTGTCGTATCGTAATTCCAAGTAGTGACTGTCAGCTTAATGTCGCCATCTGCTGATGAATCGCTCTCTGAGGATGAATCTCCACCACAAGCTGCTAAAGCTGCAACGGCACCGAACATTGCGACTGCCATAAAACCTTTTTTCCACAATTTCATTTTAATTCCTCCAATATATAATTTATTTTTTAGGGATATCCCTTTGAATCACCAATACATATACCAAGATTGTGTTAGACGCGTCAGAGCCTCCAGGTAGAAATAATCTCCCCAGATCATGCATTCATCCACCCCTTTATTTGTGTTTTTGTCATAAACACCATGCAATAAGAGCCCGTTAGATCGTGGCGTATTTTTAGTTGTATAATTTTCTGCCAATGCTTCCATCATTTCAACTGCAACGGTTTGATATAGTCGGGTTTTTTCATCAGACAGCGGCAAGTGTTTTGCTAATTCCAATAAGCCGCACGCGGCGATTGCTGCCGATGAACTATCTCTTTCTTCATTACTTCCATCGTTAAAAATAAGATCCCAATAACACACTTTATCTTCTGGCAAATTTGAAATGAAATAATCTGCTACTTGTTTTGCAGTTTCTAAAAAGCTGTAATCTCCAGTGTAAAGGTAACTGAGGGTAAATCCATAGATTCCCCACGCTTGACCGCGTGCCCAGCATGACTCATCGGAAAATCCTTGTTGTGTTTTTCCGTATAGCGGTTCCCCAGTTTCTGTATCAAAATAGTAGGTATGAAATGTTGTTGCATTGTCTCTTACAATATATGTTTGTGTTTGTTTTGCATGAGCGTAAGCAGCTTCTCTGTACTTAGGATCTCCCGTTTCTTGAGAAGCAAAATAAAGCAGCGGCAAATTCATTAAGCAGTCTATAATCATTCGCCCACTTTGTTCTGGATCATTCAAATCGCCCCAAGCTTGAATGATTTTTGCTTTTGGTGAATATCTTTCCATCAACAGGTCAGCAGCTTCTAATGCCATCTTTTTTGATGATTCACGACCATTTATCTGGTAATCAGCTAATGCTGACAAAATATAAAGAAAGCCAATATCGTGTGTTTCTAGTGCTATCCGATGATCTAATCGATGTTGAAAGGACTGTATCTGATGATAGATAACATGATCGAAAGCATCCGTCTGACTTAGCTCTTTGCTTAAAAACAACATCCCGTTCCAAAAGCTAGCTGTCCAATCTGTATTTTCTTCAGGTTGATAGACTTGATCAATACTTGCAGCTGGCGGAACCAAATCCGTAAATGTATCTAAATTGCTTTTTACCTTGTCTAATGCAAATGCAATCTCTTCTTGTAACCACTCTTTCGTAATTTTTTCACTTGTTGCCTTGCTCATATTCATCTTTTCCTCCTGCCAAAGCAACGACGATTTGCTCTTCAGCCTGTTTGATCGTCAATTGCCCATTGCTTTGTTTTATGTCCACCGGTTGTACGCTCTCATCAGGAAGCAAACCAGTAACTACTGATACCAACAAATAATTTCCACTAGCTTTTTTTACTTTCAGATGGGGAAGTAATGTCGCTGGAAAGAACAGATTTGTATTTGGTTCTGTCCTCACTACGCCACTTTCGTCAAAACCAATGATAGATTCTATTTTCGAATAGCCTATTGCATTTTCAACGGAAGCCATGCCATTTTTTTGCACCATTTCACTATCTTCTTGCGGCGTGGAGAAACCTCCCTCATACAAATATAAAGAACGTGCAGCATGCACTTCATGAATTCTCACATGGCATCCTTCCAAAGGAATGATCGTGCTTCTGATATGGACATCTGTCCATGGAAACCATTCATGGATAATGCGATCAGACTTTATATGATAAGAGTGATCCAATTCTTTGGTGCGGAAATAATGATCATCTTCTGACAATGCTAAGCAGTTATCAAAATTGCCTTCGTAATACCAATAATTGCTTTTTGGAACACTGTTGCCAAAAATTGAAGAAGAGACAAACTTACTATACTTGCTACTTGCATGACTCTGATTATGAATGAATTGGCCTGCAGGAAACATGAGTGCATGCGCCAATTCTGAACTATATTGATAGTAATTTCTACTGATTGGGTGCGGATGTTTATTTTCACTCACTTGTAACGGTTGTGTTTTTGCTTGCCAATATGGATGTTCTTTGGGTACTGCCAATAACAAAAAAGTTTTGAATGCCCAGTAAGGAGAACCTGGTGCATTGTATCCTTCAGCAAATACCAAATTTTGATAATAGTACCCCACAGATAGCAAACCCTCTGGCGTAAAAATATCTTGTTGCATCCAATGATGCAGATGGCGACTAATGATTCCTTTTATTTCTCCCCACGGTAACGCTTCCACATCAGCAAATACTAAAGCGCTGAAAAAAGAGACTTGCGCGAAGCGATAAGATAAGCTTCTACCGAAAGGTACCGCTGCGCCTGTAGCAGAAAACCAATATTGGAAGGTTTTAGCAAACTGAACCGCACGTTCCTTAAAACGCTGTCCCCGAGCTTCATCTTCTGGCACTAGTTTGTAATAAAGCAGACTATAGTAGTGAATGGCAAAGGAGACATAATAATCTATCTGTGTCTGCACACCATCGCAATACCAGCCATCCCCCAAATAAAAAGTTTCAATCAGTGCAAAATCTTCATCGATCTGTTCTTGAGAGTAGGACATGTCACATTTCTTCATTGCAGAATTGACTAATATCCGAAAGAAATGCCAATTGTTCGCAGGTATCTCATGGTCATTTGCTTGGATCAGCCACGCATGTACATTCTTTTGCTGCTCTGGGCTTAGCTTCAGCCAAGTCTTCTCTTTGTTTAATAAGAACAACGTACTTAAAGAAGCCATTTCTACGATTCGTTGATCAAAATCTTGAACCACCCCCCAATAATTTGGATGATTGGGGTCAGTACCAGCTACGATTCCCTGCATATATTCTGCTAAAAATGGACTATCATTTTGTGTTAGAAATGGACCTAGTCCCCAAAGTGGTCTTAAAAAGGCCTCTGTATCGCGAATTTTTTTGTCATATACGCTACCATGAGTACCTAGGTCTAATCCTCCTGCCGTTTCGGCTTTAAAATAAGGATGCAAGACAGTCAACATATCATTGAAACCTTCAGCTACTTCTTCATATTGTTCAAATGGGTTACTCTTAATTCTTTTATTGATCATTGTTTGGTAATCCTTTCTATCAACGTTCCTTTGATGAAGCCATAATACTCCCCATAAACAGTGACTTCATCCTCAAGATAAAGCGTTGTTTCTTGTTGATTAAACACTTGGTATTTCGCCGAATCTGTTTGCAGAACAAAGCGATCGCCTTTCATGATTTGTTCACTTTGACTATCCGTATCAGTAATTTTCCCGGTCATTTGAATAAAATCATTTAAAGGAACTTCCCCGTCTTGATACGCACGGTCTGTATATGTCGATGCCGCTGTTTTCAATTTTATAGATGCTTCTTGAGAAAATTCTGTCACTTGTGTAGCTTCATTCTGTTTGTTGCATCCACTCAGTATAATCACTGTTACAGATAAAAATAACATTTTATACATTTTCAAAATGAATCACCCCACCAATTAAAACGCTTTCTTCAAAAGATATCATACTTAATTTTAGGAAAAAAATCAATACTTTTCCTAAAATTAAGTAAAATTTTTCTTGAAGCACGATTTAGCTATTGGTTTTTTTAGTAAAAAGAAATATACTAGAGTTATTAAGTTATTTCGAAGGAGGTATTTGTTTGGCCACGATTACTGATATAGCATCCATGGCAGAAGTTTCAATCTCTACTGTTTCGAGAGTTTTGAATTATGACCCTAGCCTTTCTGTGACAGAGGAAACAAAACGCAAGATATTCGAAGCCGCTGAGAAGTTGAATTATACTAAGTACAAAACCAAACAAAAGCAGAAAGTCATCGCACCAATTAAACAGCCCAAAAAAGAAATTTCAATCGGCATCGTTCAATGGCGCATCGATGACGAAGAGTTAGAGGACATCTATTATATGTCCATTCGCATGGGTGTAGAAAAACGTGCAGCAGAATTAGGCTGCGACTTATTAAAAATTTCTCAATTAGACCCTAGTGTCATCCAAAATTTGGATGGTTTATTAGCAATTGGCAAGTTTACTCAAGAAAAAGTAACCGAACTCCATGATCTGCACCCTAATCTTTGTGTGATTGGGAGTAATTTTCCATTAGATGATTACGACTCTGTCAATACTGATTTTGCCCAAGCGACAGAATTAGCATTAAGCCACTTAATTGATTTAGGTCATCAAAAGATTGCTTTTATCGGTGCAGAAGAAAGCCAAAATATGTATGGCTATCGACGCTACAAAACACCAACAGTCAATACATATGTAGATATGATGAAACATTACGATTTGTATGATGATGCGTATTTTATTGTGAAAGAAAATAGTGCACTTGATGTAAAAACCGGCGAAGATTTAGCTTTGCAAGCATTGAAGATGTGGGATCAAGAACTCCCCACCGCTATCCTTGCTGCAAACGATGCTTTTGCGATTGGGATCATTCACACGTTGACAGCAAAAGGAATTGCTGTACCAGAAGAAATCAGCGTAATGGGCATCAATGATATTTCTGTTTCTCGCTATGTTTCTCCACCACTTTCCTCTGTCCGTGCGTTTACAGAGGAGATGGGCGAAACTGGAATCGAATTACTTTATAATCGTATTGCCAACCCTAGTGTTGCCCGCCGAATCTTTTTGAGTACCGATTTGATCGTCCGCGAATCCACAGGAGAACCACGAAAAACCTAGAAGTATAAACAAGCAACAACATAAAGCAACCTGTTTCTCTCCGTTTGCCTCGTTGGCACGAAAGAGAAGCAGGTTGCTTTATATTTACTCTATACTCTATATCATCGTTTATTCCAAGAAATGACTGTTTTCATTTGATCGTCATGCTCCTGTTGACTGACTACTTGAATGACATAAGCAGTAGATTCAACGCCATAATGATTTTTGTATACAACAGGCTGAACAGAAATTGTGCCTGTAGTAAAATCTAACTGACAAACATTGTCCTCATGGCTCAGCCGAACAGACAGTCCTGAAACATGCGGCTCAATTTCCGTAATGAATTGTTCCTTGACAACATTTTCCGTTTGTTGAAATTGAAATTGGTCAACAATAGTCATTCTATTTTCTTCTAAATCAAAAGAACGAATAAATGAGCTGAGTTTTGCCTGCGGATAAAAAGCGGCTAACGAAAGGACAAAACGGCTATTCGTCGCCTCTTTGATAAGAGCTTGCTCTCCACATTCCTGTTGTATAACGCCATTGATCACTGGAATCGAATGACTACGAGAAGAAGGAACAAAAAACTGATATCTGTGCGCCTCATCAAAATATTCTTTTGTGTATTCACCTGCACCTAAATCACTTAAAAATAAGGTACCGTCAAGAGCCAAAATAAAATGACCAACATCTAAATGATTATGACTTTCCTGATTGTGCCCCCCCTTCGCAGCAAAGAATATATCTGTTTTTTTGACTATCAGCCATTGCGCTGAATCATAGTAATGAAAAACATCGGCAGCTGTTTTTTTTGCGATTGCGTCGTCATACCATATCAAATTGCGATACATTTGGGCGAAGCGATAACAAGGATCACTTTCAAATGAACTAACGCCGCCAATTAATTGTGGTACAGGAACATGAAAATGTTGGTGACAATAGCTGACCAACCCACTCGATAATGCGCTGATCGCATAATCAGAGAACGGTACATATTTATCAGAATCGATCATCGTGTAGTATGGAAATGCCGCAATTGCTTTCACTTTAGGAAGTGTTAAATATCGATGGTCTCCTCGTATTGTGCGCAGTTTTTCAGCATAATAAATAAAGTAACCAAAGCCATAATTCCAATAACCGATTCCCTCTACACACGCACCGTCATCGCCAAAACCATTCAGATAACTAGCCAACGAGCGATCCAATCTATTGATGATCGCTGACAATCGTGCGCTATCGTCAACCACATCTATAGCTGTCATTCCTATACACCCACCTATTACCGCCGACCAATTATTCTCTTTATCCTCCCATTCCCACTCCTTCTCCTCAAACGGACGCAAGATACGACACTCGATCTCCTCCAGTATCCTACACTGAAGGATCGAATCAAGACTATCACCAATCAATGTCAACAGTTCGCTCAACGCCTGACCAGTTTCAGCTGCAAACAAGTCGATAGTTGTTTTGGCTTCGTGGGTATAATCCCCTTCTGATATTGGCAGATGTGCCGGTAAGCTCCAAGTATACTCATTGCATATTTCCCATAATAATTGCATAAGTAAAGTTTTCGTTTCTTCCCTTTTATCGAGATAATAGCCTAGACCCAACGCCAATAATTGCCTACGGCGTTCAAAGTAGGCCTTCTCAAAAGTCAACCGTTCACCCGTTTCTAAAAAAATAGTGTATCCTGTATAAGGTAAATTTGGAATCACACCTTCAGAAACATACCTATTAGCTGCTTCTATTATTTCATTTTTTAATGACTGCACACTCATTTTTTTAGCATTCCCCTTCATAATAGCCAAAAACCTCCACTTGCGTTAGTGCAGGAAATGGTGATGGATCATCAGATTGAATCAATTGACACAGTGTGATGCAGGTTGTTTCTCTCTGTGCAAAATCAAATGATTGTCCAATATCCGTCTTTTTAGTTGCAAAAGTTTCGCTGCTGCCGTCAGAAAATACAGCTGTTACTTTTTCCCAATAATTGTCGTGAGGAAAATCCGCTCTTAATGTCAGACGAACACGATCAACTTTAACCTCTTTTCCAAAGTCAATCGTCAAGGCAGCATCTGACTGTCGGTTGATCCCCCATGAACCGTAAGGATAATTTCCGTGGGAGCGATTGGCAAAAACACCATCAATTGCGTTGCAGGCAAAGAAAGTCGCATCATCTCTTGTTTCTACATTGGCTCGAGCATGCGGATAAGCATTGCTATCATTTTTCTGATCGTGGGGGTTAAGGGCAATATTACGATAGGCATGAATTTCTGCCGAAGTGGCTATCCGCACTTGCAAGTAATGACAATTGCCCGCAAAACGAAACTTTGGTGCTGCTTCCATAGCATTTTGTGTACGCTTCACTACATAACGCCACTCTCTCCCTTTTACATAAATCATTGTTGAATCCAATGTTTCGTCTAGTTTTACCATTAGGAAGATACCCGCCTGATCCAATGTCACCCTGATTTCATCACTATCTTCATAATGATAATCTTGCAATGCAAGTTGAACAAAATCCTCTCCTGAAGCAGTGATTTTTTGCCTATCCATATCATGAGAAAACTTACCTTCTTTTATTTTTCCATTTCGATCCCGAATTGCCATGGTTATTATTGTCATAGATAAAACTCCTCTCTTTTCTTCTCTATTATAATCAACTGCGAAAAAAAGAAAACGCTTTTTCAAAAGTTTTTTACTTTTTTTACTTAAAAAATCATGAAATAAGGATCATTTTATTTTTAATTTTTACTAAATAAAATAAAATAACACTTTTTGGTTTATATAAAATAAAATTTTCGTGATTCTTCTCGCCTTAGATACTACAGCATGTGTGGTAACAACCACTGAACCAAACACTAGATTGTTCCATTTACAGATTACGGTTCCTCAAACAAAAAAGAGAATCGAGTCAGTTCATATAGAAAAATTACTTCTCTATGAACTGACTCGATTCTCTTAAACGCAACTACTGCTTTTTTTTGAATAAACGCTGCAAAAAACTAGTCTTTTCTACTTCTGGCGAAGCATCTACTTGGATACCCCCAGCATTTTTAATCACTTGTTGAAAAGCCGGATTCTCTTGCAGCAGTAAACTGTTCAATTCTAGAATACCTTGCAGACTGCCATACATTCGGCGAATTTCTCCTTCTGATACACCAAAAAAATGTTCTCCATCTTCTTCAATCTTTTTAAGCGCTTGAATCAATTGATGAAGTGTTCCCTGTTGCTCACCTAATGTGAATGACAATTTGTCAACCATTATTCCATCCGTCTCCTGTTTTGGCACGAAGTCTGTGACCACAGCCAAGCTATCCAAATAATCTTTCAAATCATAAATAAAAGTTTGGGCTCGTTCATTCTTCATTAGTTGGCTATGACTTAATTCCAATTGTAACGCTTCCATTTTGGTTTGCTGCATTTTTAACGTTACAACTAATGTTTCTGCTGACATCTTAGTCACCTCCTACTATCATTGTTACGTTTTTCTTTTGATCCGTCAAGAAAACATTGAAAAAAAGAAACCCAGTCCCTAGGCAGCTAAGATACCGAGGGGCTGGATCCATTCATTTGCTTAGCCGTTATAGGCATCCACAATGATTTGTTTCAATTCAGAGATCAATGGTTCTTTTGGATTTGCTGTTGTACATTGGTCTTCATATGCCAATTCAGCCATCCGATCAACTGTTGTATCTAATGTTTCTTGTGTCACACCTTGTGCTTTCAAGTTCATGTCGATACCAACTGATTTTCCTAATTCATATACTGCAGTTGCTAAAGCGTCAACTAATTCAGCCGTTGTTTCTCCTTTAAGGCCTAAGAATTTCGCAATGTCTGCGTAATCTGTGTCGGCACGGAAGAAGTCATATTTCGGGAACATCGCATGTTTTTGCGGATCTTTGGCATTGTAACGGATGATGTGCGGTAAAAGAATCGCATTTGTACGTCCGTGAGGAATACCATATTCGCCCCCGATTTTGTGGGCTACTGAGTGACAAATACCTAGGAAAGCATTCGCGAAGGCCATACCAGCCATTGTTGATGCGTTATGCATTTTTTCACGAGATTCCATATCTGGTGTTTTTACTGATTTTTCAAGATAGTCAAAGACCAATTTGATTGCTTGTAAGCTTAATCCACGTGTGTAATCAGAAGCCATCACTGAAACATATGATTCGATGGCATGTGTCAATACGTCCATACCTGTATCAGCAGTAACAGAAGCTGGAACAGACATCACGAATTGCGGGTCAACGATCGCTACATCTGGTGTTAGTGCATAATCAGCCAATGGATATTTGACATGCGTTTCGCTGTCTGTAATCACTGCGAAAGGTGTTACTTCAGAACCTGTACCAGAAGTTGTTGGGATACATACAAACTGTGTTTTTTCTGGTTTGTCGATCTTGTATGTCCGTTTGCGGATATCCAAGAATTTTTGTTTAGCGCCGAAGAATGATGTATCTGGGTGCTCATAGAACATCCACATACCTTTGGCCGCATCCATTGCTGAACCGCCACCTAATGCGATGACTGTATCTGGTTTGAAATCAACCATCATTTTTGTTCCCGCATAAACCGTATTTGTTGATGGATTTGGTTCTACATCTGAGAAGACTTCGATTTTCACATCATTTTTGCGACGTGCAAGTACTTCACGAACTGTGTCGCAGTAGCCAAATTGAACCATCCCTGGATCGCAGACGATCATCACACGTTCTACGTTTTCCATTTTTTCAAGATACATCAATGAATTTTTTTCAAAGAAAATTTTTGGTGGCAATTTGAACCATTGCATATTATTTCTCCGTTTCGCTACAGTTTTTACGTTAATCAAGTTAACAGCAGATACGTTACGTGAGACAGAGTTCTTTCCGTATGAACCACAACCTAAAGTCAATGAAGGAATCATCTCATTGTAGATATTCCCAATCCCGCCTTCAGCAGATGGTGTATTCACTAAGATACGGCAAGCTTTCATCCGTAAGCCAAATGCCAATTGCAAGTCTTCGTTTTCTGTGTGGATCACAGCTGTATGGCCTAAACCACCTAAATCAAGCATTGCTTCACATTTTTGGAATGCATCTTCTGTGTTGTTTGCTTTGATCATCGCCAAGACTGGAGATAATTTTTCGCGAGATAAAGGATAATCAGCGCCTACACCGTCCAATTCCGCAATCAATAATTTCGTGCCTTCAGGTACTTTGATCCCTGCTAATTTCGCAATATCCATTGCTGAATGACCAACGATTGCTGGGTTCACTGCATATTTGCCTTCATTCATGACTGCATCTTCAAGTTTTTGCAATTCTTTTGGTTTCACGACATATACTTGATGTGCTTCAAATTCAGCTTTAACAGCCGCATATACTTCTTTATCAACGATGACCGCTTGCTCAGAAGCACAGATCATACCATTGTCAAAAGTTTTTGATACGATCAAGTCGTTGACTGCGCGTTTTACTTTGGCTGTTTTTTCGATATAAGATGGTACGTTACCAGGTCCTACACCTAATGCTGGTTTACCAGTTGAGTATGCGGCTTTGACCATGCCAGCACCACCGGTTGCTAATACGATCGCAATGCCTGGGTGGTTCATCAAAAGACCGGTTGCTTCGATAGATGGATGTTCGATCCATTGCACACAGTTTTCTGGTGCGCCTGCTGCAATCGCTGCGTCACGTACGATACGTGCTGCTTCTGCTGAACATTTTTGTGCAGATGGATGGAAAGCAAATACGATTGGATTACGTGTTTTCAACGCGATCATTGCTTTAAAGATCGTTGTTGATGTTGGGTTTGTCGTTGGTGTTACACCACAAACAACCCCTACTGGTTCTGCAATTTCGATCAAACCTTTTTGTTTGTCTTCGTTGATCACACCAACTGTTTTGTCATGTTTGATGCTGTTCCAAATGTATTCTGATGCATACATGTTTTTGATTGCTTTATCTTCGTAGATACCGCGACCGGTTTCTTCTACTGCCATTTTTGCTAAAGGCATATGTTTATCTAATGCTGCCATTGCCATTTCATGCACAATGTGGTCCACTTTTTCTTGATCAAAGTTTTCCATTTCTTTTAATGCGACATTTGCTTTGGTTGCTAAATCGTCGATCATTCCTTGTACATCGATGGTTACTTCTTTTTCCAATGTCTTAGCCATTGTTGTTCCTCCTACTTCTTAAACAAGTTTTTGTTTGTTAAGTACTTCACATATAGAATGATACAATATCTTTTTTTATTTGTAAACAGTTTTTGTGATATTTTTCACAGTTTTTTAAATTTCTGTTAAATCAAGCGTTTTCAACACTTTTAGATGGGGGGTTACCTGCTGAAAAATAAAAAAATACTCACAAAAAAACATGTGTTTTTGTGAGCATGATTTATTTATTCTTACAAAAAATATGGTGATTTACTCTTTCTCTACCTGTCTCTCCTATCAAAACCATCGATGTGTTTGTCATTCATGTTTTGTCACACGTGTAGCGCCAAACATTGGTTTTCTTTTCACTTCCCATTGAGAAAAACGCTGACTCGTTGCCTTAAAAACCTGTTCTTCATGGAACTCTTTTGCTTTTAATACAAGCGGCGAAGCATTTTCCTCGTTCAAGTGGTCAAAAGAAACAAAGCATGCCCCCAAAGAGTCTTGGCCATCGAATTGTTGCGCAATGTCCGCCATTTTTCCTTGGGTCCGTGTGATTTCATAGAAAACACAGATATGATTATTCATCGTCGTTAATTGAAATGTCCAAGGATACAAAAAATTCACTGTACCTAATTGACGAGATTCTTCTACCATTAAACCCGTTTCTTCCTTAAACTCACGGTATAGACATGCTTCTAAAAGCTCTCCATCCGCCAAACTTCCACCTGGAAGATCATAGCGGTTGGTATAAGGTCCGCCATTTTTCTTAATCACTGCCAAACAATTTTGTTCAATTAAAATACCATACACACCAAAAGCGAGATGATCCATCTTTTTCACCTCAATCTTTCCTTAACTGACGGACATTTTGAACAAGCATCATACGGGTGCTTTGATCCGTTTTTCATAGGCATCTAGCCACTCTTGGGTAATTGGGGTAATCACAGTTGTTTGGTCTGATCCTGGGTTAGCCATATAGATAGTTGGCTCTTGATCAGCAGTTGCCACACTAAACGTAAACGCCACATTGGTCGCTACTCCCCAAGCACCCTCTTTATCTAAGGCAATGAGTGAGAATGCGCCAGCTTTGCCATAACGCTTCTTTAACTGCGCTTCGAAACCGTAAACTGCGCGATCACAAGCCGCTTGCGGTGAAAGTCCTTCCCCCATTAACCGAACAATCTCATAAGAAAGACACCCTTTCATTAAATCTTCTCCTAAGCCAGTGGCTGCAGCCCCGCCAATTGCACTATCGACGTAAAAGCCGGATCCAGATAAAGGAGAATCCCCCACACGGCCTTGTTTTTTCATAAATAAACCAGAACTTGATGTTCCTGCAGCCATGCTTTTATGCGCATCTAATGCGACGACACCTACCGTATCATGTCCATCATATGGATCTAGGTTGGTTGCTGCTATTTCTTCTACACGCTTTTCCCATATTTTTTTTGCACGTTCAGTTAACATGTTTTTCCGCTCAAAACCGGCTAACATTGCATATTCTGTCGCCCCTTGTCCTACACGGAAACTATTGAACTTCTCATCACTCAGCCGACGTGCGACTGAAATAGGGTTGGCTACATCAACAATACCGGCTACTGCGCCAATTTTAAAGGTATCACCATCCATGAAGGCTGCATCCATTTCTACTATGCCGCGTTCATTAGGCAACCCACCATATCCAACGGACTTATAAAAAGGATAGTCTTCCACTTCTTTGATCGCAGTTTCAACTGCATCTTTGACCGATCCTTTTTTTTCTAATAATTCTTTTGCAGCCAGAACACCATCGTGTGCCATACGCCAAGTCGCAATCATTCCCCACATATCTTTTCCTCCATCACTTTTATCACGCTTATAGATATTCTAAGCGATTTATACTATTCTATCTATGACTAATACAGTTTTCCTGCGTTTCATTTTCTAGAAGAAACGCTTTTAAAGATCTTTATTTGCTCATGCTTATAGGACTACCATTTATTCAGTTAATGCTTTGATGCTGCGCATATAAATTTCTAGATTCATTCGTAAATCGGTGGCATCCATATATTCATTCTTATTATGGGCAATTCCTTTTTGTCCCGGAAAAGATGGTCCGAAAGCCAAGATATTCGGCATTTTCCGCGCATAGGTTGCGCCGGTCGTCGTTACTGGATCCGCATTGTTGCCGGTGATCATATGATAGATATCGGACAACTTTCTGATTTCTTCTGAATCTTTTGATTGGCAAATTCCTGGCATGCGCCGAAGAACTTCTACTCTGGCAGCCTTAGGCATCCTTGTGCGCAGCCTAGTTAGCACTTCGGATTCAGGAACAGATACCGGATAACGAAAAGCAACCTCCAACATCAATCCGTCCTCAGCTTTTTGTAAAACAACTGGCGTTAAAATCAATTGACCAGAATCGGCATCTGATAGTGCTAAATCGATTCCTTCACCGAAATGTTTTTCATGAAAACTTTGCCAGATCCATTTGAACACTGCGTGCATCACCGTATGTGTGTCTAGTTGGTTTGCTAGGCTGGCAGCCAGTATCGTGATTGCATTTTCCCCTAACTCAGGCGCATTGCTTGGTGCGCGTGTGCCTTTTGATTCAAAAGCTTGGCCAGCAATCGTCACTTGCAAATGGTCTGGAACATGATCCCGAAACTGATCCCCTTGAAAAGCTTCTATTTGCTGTTGCTCATTTTCAGGCAAGGGAAAGTGCAGTGCCACGTTTACTACACCACGTTCACCATACACTACCGGATACTTGCAATCTGGCGTAAAGCCAAAAACCGGCGGTTGCTCAGCCGCTAAGTAGTGACTGATATCTGACATGCCACTTTCTTCATCAGTGCCAAAGATGATTCGTATTGGTTTTTTGGGGCGATAACCTAACTCTTTTAATAACTTCATTCCGTATAGGCAGCTAATGATCGGTCCTTTGTTGTCCAAAATGCCTCGCCCATAAAACCGCCCAGCGTTTTCACTTAAGTCAAACGGTGGAAAGTCCCAGCCCGTCCCGGCTGGAACAACGTCTAAGTGTCCAAGTACGCCAATGTATTCATCGCTTTCGGGTCCCCATTGTGCATAACCGATCGCATCGTCGATTACTTTGGTCTGAAACCCGTAGGACATGCATTTATCCATCACAAGAGACAGCACGCGACGCGCTTCGATGCCATAAGGCGCTTGAGGTTCAGGTGCTGCTTTGACACTAGGTACTTGCATCACTTGTTTGAGTAGCAAGAGGAAATCTTCCCAATTTGTTTCAATACTTGTTGTTATTTGGTCCATCTTCATCCACCTTTTATTTCTGTCGTACCAATGTATTTTTGAAGGTATATTTATCTGCACGATAAAATGACGTATCGTATAGTATTGGTTTTGCTGAAGGGGAATAAGTCATCGAATGAACCAAAAGCATCGGCTCATCTTCAGCTACGTGTAGCAACTTAGCAATATCCGGCGGGCTTTTTACAGCTTCGACTTCTTGATGCGCATACCCAACCTCAATATTGGTCTCAATCACTTGGTATAATGAGGATGCCAAGTGATTTACGGGAAGTTGTTCATTTGTCTTTGTTAGATAACGTTTTAGTACATAAAGATTCTCGACCGTCATTGGCTCCTCATCAAAGTAACGCAAGCGAACAAGAAATACGATGGGCTCTG
Source organism: Enterococcus sp. DIV0876 (assembly GCF_050529585.1). Taxonomy (GTDB): domain Bacteria; phylum Bacillota; class Bacilli; order Lactobacillales; family Enterococcaceae; genus Enterococcus_D. The sequence goes on along the minus strand of NZ_CP172882.1, from coordinate 461,258 downwards.
TGGCATAGTTTCCAAACATTTGTCGAACCTTAAGAGGCAAGTCTTTCACTGTTTCCACATGCAGGACTTCTGTACGCGTTTTTTTGCCTTGTACCTGAGCTGTCTCGGTAAAACTTTGCAACCCGCCAGAACCACTCTGGATTTTTGGCTGTTTCATCACATAGGTCCCTTTGCCTTTTTCTTTCACTAATAGATTTTGACTGATCAATAAAGCAATCGCTTTGCGGACGGTCAAACGACTGCATTGAAATTCTTCCGCCAGATTATACTCTGAAGGGAGTTTTTGGCTAGTCACATAGGTCCCATCATAGACCCGTTGGGCGATGTTTGTTGCAATTTCTTCAAATAGTGCTTGTTTTTTCAATTGAATTCCCGCTTTCTACCATTCATAAAAGGGACGGTTCGCAGTGACGCCTGCGGACACACTCACGAATGCTTGCGTATCTATGGCTTGAATCATCCCTTCGACAGTTTTTAGTTCTTTTTGCGAAATAACCAAAAACAATAATTTTTTCTGCTGACGATCAAATCCGCCTTCAACATCGTTAATGACTGTAATACCCCGCTGTAGCGCACTTTGTACTGTCATGATCACCGCATCTGCTTTTTCAGTAACCACCAGTAATTGGACCTGTCGTTGTTTCACATTGACATAATCGACCATACGCCCGCTTATAAAGAAAGAAATAGCACTATAAAAAGCAAAGGGCCAACCAAAGAGCAAGCCAGCAACGATTTGAAGACTCACGTTAAATACAATAAAAAAAGTGCCGATACTTTTCCCCGTCAACATTTTTACTAAGATACCTAGGATATCTAGTCCACCTGTAGAAAAGTCGTCATTTAATGTCAGCCCGACTGAAACACCGTGCAGCAGTCCGCCAAAAACCGCACAAATCACAGGATCTGTTGTCAACGGGACAATAGGGACTACTTTCATCATCAATGACGAAAGCAAAACTGTACAAACCGTCAATATAGTAAACGTACGGTCGATTTTCAACCATGCAATCGCTAACAAAGGTGCGTTAAAAAATAAGACGAATACTGGAATCGATAACTCAATAGCAAACTGCTCATACAATACTTGCGACAACAATTGTGAAAGACCTGTCAAGCCACTTGCATAAATATTTCCCGGCAACCAAAACATGTTCAAAGCAACTGAAGATAAACATGCATAGATGAGTGCAATCAAGACTCTTTTTCTATAACGCGGCATAAGCATCCCCTTTCGACTCGTTTTTAGTATATACCAAAAAGTATACACTGTCATCCGAAAATATGTGATTGCTCACTTTTATTCGCGGATCACAGAAAACGCTAGTGGAACTTTTCTTTCCTTTTTTGCTGGTGAGTAAATGATTTGAAAAAAAATATAAACGGTACTAGAATAATAAGTGAAAAGAATAACAAAGAAAGGATTGATTTTTTATGTCAAATGAGATTGAACCTCGTCACTCTGATGCGTATAATATGTCACCTTTTAATTTTTTCGAAGATTTTGGCCGGAGCTTCTTTGATGGATTCAAGCCAAATGTGATCAAAACCGATATTCACGAAAATGAGAAAGAATACCTCGTCGAAGCAGAATTGCCTGGTATCCCTAAAGAAGATATACATGTGACCTATGAAAATGGTGTATTAACGATTGTTGGTCAACATCAATCCGATACACAAACAGAAGACAAAAAAGGCAAACTCGTCCGCAGCGAAAGAAGTCTAACCAGTGTCCGTCGTCAGTATCTCCTAGAAAATATCAAAGAAGACGAAATCAAAGCTACTTACTCAGAGGGAATTCTTAAATTAACCCTACCAAAAGATGAACACAATATAGAACGCAAAAAATCTATTCCAATCGAATAGCTTACCCCAAACAAATAATCCTGGTACCAGAAAGAATGAATCATTTCTGGTACCAGGATTATTTCTTTCAGAAGATAAAAAACCTTTACAACTCATCTATGAGTGGTAAAGGTTCGTCAAATCCAAACTTATTCTTTTGTATCATCTGTCTTTGTTACTTCTGTTGCTTCTTCTGCTACATCAGCTGGTTCGATCTCAGTTGTTACAGATGCAGCTGTTGCAGGTGTCACAGTACGAATCGCTGAGCGGTCAAATTCTAAGAAGATACCTTCGCAATCGATGATTACTGTATTTTTTTCAGTGTTGATTTCAGAAATCACACCATGAAGTCCGCCGATCGTTACAACGTTGTCGCCAGCTTTCATGTTATCAAGCAAGTTTTTACGTTCTTGCTGCTGCTTCTTTTGCGAACGGCTCATGAAGAACCACATTGCAACAAGTGCAACAAGCATAAAGAGCATTGGTAAAGATTGTGCCATTTTTTTCACCTCGATTATTAGTCTTTCCTATAAATACTTTATCAGAATCTACTTTATTTTCCTACCGTTTTGGCGATAAAGTTAAAAATTCTTCGCGTTTTCTTTGTTGAAGCCGTACTCTTCAATGAAATGCTGACGAAATTCCAATAAATTGTCATCCATGATGGCTTGACGCACTTGTTTCATCAAATTCAATAAGAAATACACATTGTGATAAGACGTCAAGCGCATCCCAAAGGTTTCATCGCATTTGATCAAATGACGGATGTACGCCCGTGAATAATTTTTACAGGTGTAGCAATCACAGTTTTCATCAATTGGTCGGAAATCACGAGCAAACTGCGCGTTTTTCACGACTAAGCGTCCTTGAGAGGTCATGCAAGTACCATTACGTGCAATGCGCGTTGGCAACACACAATCGAACATATCAACGCCCCGAATCACACCATCAATCAATGAATCCGCTGCGCCCACACCCATCAAATAACGTGGTTTATTTTCTGGAATCCATGGCGTTGTAAATTCCAAGACACGGTTCATTTCAGACTTAGGTTCTCCTACAGATAATCCCCCAATTGAATAACCAGGGAAATCCATACTGATCAAATCTTGTGCACTTTGTTTACGTAAATCTTCAAATCCAGCACCTTGGATGATGCCAAAAAGTCCTTGGCGATCTGGATTGGCGTGGGCTTCTAATCCTCTTTGCGCCCAACGCGAAGTCCGTTCAACAGATTTTTTGACATAGTCATAACTTTCATCAAATGGTGGGCACTCATCGAAGCTCATCATAATATCTGAGCCTAATTTATTTTGAATATCGATGGCTTTTTCTGGGGACAGAAACATTTTTGAACCGTTCAAATGATTTTTGAAGTGAACGCCTTCTTCTACTATATTACGCATATCAGCTAACGAGAAGACTTGAAAACCACCTGAATCAGTCAAAATAGGCTGATCCCAATTCATAAATTTATGTAAGCCGCCTGCTTCTGCAACGATATCTTCTCCCGGACGCAACCATAGATGATAGGTATTGCTCAAGATAACGCCAGCACCCATCTCTTTCAATTCTTCTGGTGCCAAGGTTTTGACCGTTGCTAATGTACCAACAGGCATAAACATAGGCGTTGGAAAGGTCCCGTGCGGTGTAATCAATTCCCCTAAACGCGCACCTGTATGTTTTTCTTTTTTGATTAGACGATAACGAATGGCTGGTTCTGTCATTCATTCCCCTACTTTCTTTATATACTCAAGTTACTGTGCAACGCTATCTATGATAAGCGCTGTGTGCTGAATTTGCAAGGCAGTTTAAGGAATCTATGATTATTTTCTCCTAATATTGCGAATGATTCGCTTCTTTTTTTTGAAGATTTAATGAATGTTTGCTATCATGTTATTTATATTGAAAGGAGGTTTTTTTATGATAACAATTGGTGAACTAAAGAGTGAAGCCAAAAGCGTGCTGAAGGGGCGTTGGAAAGATAGTGTGCTGATGTGCTTAGTACCAACATTGATTTCTATTGCAATTGCTGTGGTTTTAGTATTGATTGCTGTATTGCCTTTGATGACATTGATACAAAATAGCGGTGGTACCATTGATCCTGCGACTATGGACAATACAGGTTCTTCCGGAAGTGGCGGTGGCGGTATCATCAGTGGTCTGTTTGCAGCGCTATTCGGTGCCGGTATTTCATGGACATTTCTTGATCTCTTGCGTGGCAAGCGTTCAGATATCCAACCATTTTCTGATGTTTTCCGTGGTTTCAAAGGCGCATTTGTCTTAGGTATTATTGTCATTTACATTTTATCAACGATTTTTACAACATTATGGACTTTATTGTTCATCATTCCAGGGATCGTTAAAAGCTATGCATATTCTCAAGCTTACTTTGTCTATTACGATACGTATGAACAGACAGGTATGCGCCCAGACTTCCTTAGCTGTATCACTGGTAGTCGTCACTTGATGAAAGGTTATAAAGGAAAACTCTTTTTATTGGATTTAAGTTTTATTGGGTGGCACATACTCGCTATCATGACAGCAGGTATCGGTTATTTGTGGTTAACGCCATACATTAGCGCTACCAAAGCTGCGTTTTATGAAAATCTGCCAAAACAAGCATTGTCTTAAAAGATCGGGTATCCGGTCTTTTTTTAAGCAATCCGTTTGCAAGCGGTTTCTATCCGTGGTATATTATAAGTGTAAGGAAGGTAGCAACTCTGATGGTGGTTACGTAATAAACGCAAACTCAATCTACAAAAAGTTGTTGAACGTACAAGTTTCACCTAGTATCAACCGTGTAAAGTAACAAGAAGAACCACGTAACAAAGATCGAACATTTCTATATCGAAAAATGATACGTCTCATTTTGTATCAGAATACACGAAACATGTGTAAGTTTGTAAATGAAAACAAATTTTCGAACCATTGCTTTGCATGTAACATCAAAAGCGACCACCACTTATACCTTCCTCAAGTATTAAGCTGGGCGACAAAAAAGCAGTTCTAAAGTTGAGAAATCTTCAACTTGAGAACCGCAATTGTCGCTCAGTTTTTGTTTATTTTAAGAACATGGCATCGCCAAAGCTAAAGAAGCGGTACCGTTCATCGATGGCATGTTGATATGCTGACAAGGTTAAATCACGTCCTGCAAAAGCACTGACCAGCATCACCAATGTTGATTTAGGCAAATGGAAATTGGTGGAAAAAGCCTGGACAACTTTGAATTCATATCCTGGCGTAATAAAGATATTGGTCCAACCGCTATCCCCTTTGATTTCGCCGTCAAACTTGGTACCAATCGTTTCTAAAGTCCGAATCGATGTCGTACCAACTGCTACGATTTTGCCGCCATTGGCACGAACCTCATTTAGTTGGGCCGCTGCTTCTTCTGTCAATCGATAAAATTCGCTATGCATCTCGTGATCGGCAATATCATCGACACTCACTGGCCTGAAGGTGCCTAAACCCACATGCAATGTCAAATACACCAATTTTACCCCTTTGGCTTCGATCTGCGCCAATAATTCAGGCGTAAAATGCAACCCTGCTGTTGGTGCAGCAGCCGAGCCGTTTTCTTTGGCATAAACTGTTTGATATCGATCAGGGTCTTCCAAACGTTCTTTGATGTAAGGCGGTAATGGCATTTCCCCTAGTGACTCTAAAATCTCCAAGAAAATCCCCTCATAGCTGAAACGGATGATCCGTCCACCATGATCCAACTCTTCTTCCACCACGGCTTCTAGACGACCGTCGCCAAAGGTGATCTTCGTACCGACTTTGGCTCTTTTGGCTGGTTTGATCAAGGTTTCCCAACTATCGCCTTCCGTATTGTTCAATAGTAAAATTTCTAAATGCGCACCTGTCTCTTGTTTTACGCCATAGATGCGTGCCGGCAACACACGGGTATCATTCATGACCAGTGCATCGCCTGGATTTAACTCATCAATAATATTGTAGAAATGTTTATCCTCAAAATCGCCCGTTTTACGATCTACAACCAATAAACGTGAACTTGAACGGTCACTTAAAGGAGTTTGGGCAATCAATTCTTCTGGTAAATCAAAGTCAAAATCTTCTGTTGTTAACATGTCGTTCCTCTCTTCCTTTCATCTGCCCATCTATTTTAGCATGTTTTCATATGAAAAGAAAAAACTTACTTTTGATCCCAACATGAAGTCAGTCATCCACTTGCACCCCTAGCCATAAGTATCCCATTAGATGGCTTGATTTAATTTGACTAGGCCATATGTCTTTCGATCAAAGTGAGATGATTTGGACATCTTTGATTGCATAGGCGCCTCGGTTTTTCAAAATACGTATATCGAGATTATTCGTCTTGATTTTAGGAAAACGTAAGATGCGTTGATAACCGATTGTATGTCCTTGTGCTACCAAACAGTCTGCGCCATTCTTTTTGGTATATATTTGAAAGCGCTCAATTTGTTGCCCAAATGACAAATCTTCTTTGATAGACACACCACTGATTTGAATGGCTTCTTTCCAAGTAAGAATCATCTGAGCCGGTTGTTGCTCATCGATCGACTGAAAAGCAGACTTGTCAGGCTTATCTTGCAGATTGATGCGTTGACAGCTTGCTGTTGAAAATTGATTGCTGTTTTTAAGGGCCGCTATCTTTTGCCCCAATGCACAAAGCACCTCGAGATCTGTTTGCGCCATTGATCCATTGGGCATTGGCGGTACATTCAAAAGAAATGTACTATTTCCGCCAACAGATTTCTGATAAATTTGAAACAATTCTTCACTTGTTCGGACTTGCGGGTCTTCTTCGGCATGATAAAACCAGCCTGGACGAATAGAGGTGTTGACTTCTGCTGGATACCACACAAGTTTTCCTTGATAATCCGCTAGGACTTTGCGGCTGCCTAAATCTTGCTGGGCAGAATCTGCTCTCCCAAAGCATCCGTCATCAACTTTTTGCGACTCTTCGATTGTACGTTCTGCAGCCTGCAGTGCTTCTGGTACCACACTCCATTCATCTTGCCGGGTCTTCCCTGCTTCATTGCCGACCCAACGAACATCTGGTCCACAAACAGCCATCACTGCTTGGGGTTGTAATTGCCGGACCAAGGCAAAATACCGTGTCCAATCGTAAGGCTGTTTTTTGCCTTCAGCCGCGCCATTCGCCCCATCAAACCAGACTTCAAAAATGTCGCCATAATTTGTCAACAACTCTGTTAATTGCGCCAGATATATATCATCATATGCTCGACCACTGCCATAAACAGAGGATTGTCTATCCCATGGAGATAAATAGATGCCAAACTTCATATTTTCCTGTTGGCATGCCTGTGAAACTTCTGCAACAAGATCTCCTTGTCCATTTTTCCACGGCGTATACTTGACTGAATGGGTGGTTGTTCCCGTAGGCCATAAACAAAATCCATCATGGTGTTTACACGTCAAAATAACGCCATTCATCCCTGCCATTTTCATGCCTTTGACCCATTGTGTGCAGTCTACATCTGGCGGGTCAAAAAGCGATAGCGATTCATTGCCCAATCCCCATTCCTTATTGGTCATCGTGTTCATACCAAAATGAATGAATCCATAAAATTCTGTTTCTTGCCATGCCACTTGTCGTTTTGCTGGGCGAACCTGTGCCATTTCTTTTACCGATACCATATTGTGCTCCCTCCATTTTCGGTTAGTCCATGAGTGGTGTGTCAATGAAAGTCAGTTCATTGATCTGTATCCCTTCTGTTTCGAAAATGATCACTTCATTTTTTCCTTGTTGCCAAAAATAATCTGGGATATATAGATGTTTTACTGGCCCTACATGCCAATAACGGCCTACGTTGTGTCCGTTGATAAAGACCACCCCTTTTCCAAAGCAGCGACAATCTAAAAACGTACTTTCTGGTCGTTCTAAGTGAATGATTGCTTGATAAAAAGTGGGGGTGTCGGGAATCACAGCTTGATGAAAATCGATTTTCTGCAATTGTTGGGGGGTAAATTCCAATGGGTAATGCCACCAGTCTGACAGATACTGATTGTCATCCAATACTCCTCCGCGAATGCCTTTTCTTTGTGTTGGTGCGATGAGCTTAGGGCCGTAGTTGTTTCTTCCCATATTTTCCACCAAAAGATTCAGTTCACTGCATGGCTTAGGTAATTCGAGGGTAACAGCGCTTTCTACCTGTGCTTGGTATTGTGTAGCAACTGGTTTTTGTTCGACATACCATTGGATTCGGTCACCGGCGTCAACCACTTTTAACACAGCCTCACTGGCGGCCTTAGCTATGTTGGTGCGATACAAGAGGTACCCATAATTTTGCCCTATTTTTTCCATGGGTAATGGATAATCATTTCTGATTGGCACACTGATATCCGCTACGATTGAAAATAAACTAACCGCTGCGCTGATTGGATAAGCACCGATCCCACGTATTTTAGGATATATCGGCGCTGCGATTTGTGCAGTTGGGACTTCTTCTTTGATGACTTTTTGGATGGCAAAGAATTTCTCTGTGGGCGCCCCCCATTCCGTAAGCAAAGCATCATAATCATATGATGTGATTTGCGGTTCATTGTTCACCCCGGCATCTGAACAGCCATTATAAAACCCAAAATTTGTTCCGCCCCGGAACATGTATAGATTGATACTGCCTTTTTGCAATGTTTTCCGTACTTCTTCCCCTGTTTCAACGGGGTCCCTGCGGATGATTGCCTTTTCCCAAGAACTAAACCAGCCATCCCAAAATTCCATACACATGAAGGGCTCTTTGATGCCATGTTCTTTTTGATACTTGCGCAGCGCGGCAAATTGCCCTTCAGCTTGTGAGCCAAAATTGACTGTGGCCAAAATAGAACGCTGGGGCAAGGTCCCTCCACGGAGTAATTTTTCAACCCCACCATCAGAGGTGAACAACGGCACATCAAAATAGCGTGAAAGAAGATCGGCTAGAAAGGTCAAATATACGTGATCAGTTCCATAAGAACCGTATTCATTCTCCACTTGAACCATCAACACATTACCGCCTTTGGTGTATTGATACGGGACTAATTTGGGTAATAAGACCTCATAATACGCTGCGACTGCTTGCAAGTATCCTTGGTATTGAGAACGCACGCGCATACGATCATCTGCCAACAACCAGGCTGGCAGTCCGCCGAAATCCCATTCTGCACAAATGTAGGGTGATGGCCGCAAAATGATATACAAATCCAACGCCTCTGCAATGGACAAAAATGTCTCGATATCCGCTAATCCTGAAAAACAAAATTCCCCTTGTTTTGGTTCGTGCAGATTCCACGGAAGATAGGTCTCGACACAATTAGCACCTAATGCTTTCAGATTTTGCAATGTCTTTTTCCATTCTGTTGGTGCCAAACGGAAATAATGGACTGCACCCGAAATCAAACGAATGGGCTGGTCATCGATATAAAACGTTTCTTTTATTTCAAATTTCATTTTCCCTTCCTTTCTGCGTCATAAATAGCGCAAAAAACCTGAGTCCGCAACGCGCATGCTCAAGTTTTTTGAGAAGATTGGTCCTTGATGTTCATTCAAAGCCATTTTGTTTGATGACATCTGCCATCCAGAAACGACTTGCTTTTGGTGTACGTGCATAGTCTTTGTCTAAATCAATACGATAATAGCCATAACGATTCTTATAAGCATTTAGCCAACTCCAACAGTCCGTGAATGTCCACATATGGTACCCAAAGCAAGGAGACCCTTCCTCGATTGCAAGGTGCAACGCCTTTAGATGATCCGCGACAAATTCAATCCGATACGTATCTTGCACGATTCCTTGGGGATCCATATAATGCGTTTCTTCAGACACACCCATCCCATTCTCTGAAATAAACCAAGGAATGTTGTGATAGCTCTCCTTTAGACGCATGGCAATATCATAAATTCCTTGGGGATAAATTTCCCATCCACGATGCGGATTGATCCGTTTTTCGGGCCAATCATAGCCTCTAAAAAGGTCTCTGGGACTTGTGATTGGCCGTTTTTTAGACTGAGGCGCCTGGACACGCAATGGTTGATAATAATTGCATCCGATAAAATCGACTGTATTCTCTTTGAAAATATGTTTGTCATTTGCTTCAGTTGTCGGTGATAACTGCGCATCTTTCAAGATCGATACCAATTCATGAGGAAATTCTCCTTTCACGGCACAATCTAAGAAGCTGCGAATATACAGCATATCTGCCCAATTGGCTGCTTCAAGATCCTCTTTTTCCTGACTTTTTGGATAGACCGGTGATAGATTCAAAATAATGGAAATTTGTCCATCATTGTACTGGTTGTTTCTATATTCTTTGACTGCCTTTGCATGTGCCAGCAAGGTGTGATAGGCCACTTGGATCGCACGTTTGACATCGTGGACCTTGGGCCAATGGGCGTCGCCCATGTAGCCACATTCAATATGCACCAAAGGTTCATTGAATGTCGCCCACTTTTTGATGATGTCTCCAAAGCAGTCAAAAGCTGTTTTGGCATAAAAAGCAAAATGATCTGTGGACTCTCTTGCTTCCCAGCCGCCTTTTTCCATCAACCACCAAGGCATATCAAAATGGAATAGATTGATGATCGGTTCCACCCCGTTATCGATCATTTCTTGGAAGTAGGCGCGATAAAAGGTTACCGCTTGCGCATTTAAGGTCTTGCCATCAGGCAACAAGCGTGTCCAAGCAATCGAGGTCCGAAAGGAATTCATGCCCATGGCTTTCATATTGGCAACATCTTCTTTGTACTGATAGTACGTATTCGATGTATGTTCTGGCCCAACATGATCAAAAAACAAGTCTGGCTCCATTTCAAACCACTTATCCCATGTTGACGGACTTTTCCCATCGACACTTGCTGCACCTTCTGTTTGCGGGGCAGAAGCAGCTGCTCCCCATAAAAAATTCTTTGGAAATGTATACATGATAACGCTCCTTTTTGATTCATTACTTCGCAATCTTGATTTTTTCCTTCAAAATAATATTATTTTCGGCTTCTATTTGCAAAGTAAAATCTTGTATCTCCTCGATCAAGTTCAACTGCATCAGCTCTTTCAACGGAATAGACAACGCAAATGTTTTTGATTGATTGGCTGACAAACCTATTTTTGTAAATCCACATAATGCTTTTACGCGAGGGATCACTTTTTTTGCATATTCTTTCAGGTACACTTGGATCGTTGTACTACCGCCGATCGCCGACAGGTTTTCTGATTGTCCTGTTATTTCAATGACTTCATCGATCAAGCGGACCGACGTGACGGTGGACACAACGTCTCCATACGTCAATCCATAACCAAAACAATATTTCGGCCGCCCTTTTTCATCTAGGTAGTCTTCTTGAAAGGCTTGGTGACGATAGTTGTAATAAACCGGCAATTGTCCTTCTGTTGCTGGAATCGATACTGCCAGGCACCCGCTGGGTATAAGGTCGCCAAAAAGCAGTTTGCTGATTGCTTCTCCTCCATATTGGCCAGGATACCCGCAATATAAAATACTCGTAAAATATCCTTCGATCGGTTCCACCAAATGAGGTCTGCCTGAAATCATTAAACCAACCATTGGCTTGCCCAGTTTAGCCAATGCTTCGATCAAGGCCAACTGACATTGCGGGATGCGCAAATGCGCCAAATCGATATTCTCGCCACTTGTCATATCGTTTGACCCTTGTAATGCTGCACCATTGGTATCGAATACGGTACCAAAATCACGAATACTCGATCCACCCATCGTGATGAGGATCATATCTGATGCTTTGGCTATTTCCACCGCTTCTTGGATCAGTTCCTCGTTGCCCTCGGTTATGCCGCAGCCCACTGCTTCTTCAATAGAAATCGATTCCGAAGCATATGCCCGCATTCCTTGACTGATCGTCACACAATCGGCTTCATTTTTGAATGGTGTATAATCACCTAAAAGATGGTATATATTGTTGATATGGGGGCCAATCAGCGCGATTTTTTGTGTGCGGTCTTTTTTCATAGGCAAACATTGCTGCTGATTTTTTAAGAGGACAATCGATTCTGAAGCTAATTTTGACACAATCGCCTTCTTTTCTCGCTTACTGTCCATATCGATGGGATCGGCCTCTGTAAACAAACCTAATTTTTCTTTTAGACGCAATACCCGCAACACAGCTTGATCCAGGACGTCCATTGAGAGCAGCCCCTCTTTGATGGATGTTTCAATGAATGGATAGACATTATCCCACAGACTAACATCCACACCACTTGTTAATGCGTTGGCTGCAGCTTCTTGAACACTCATCCGATCCATCAGACGATCCAAGGCGCAACCATCTGCCATGACGATTCCTTTGAAGGGGTTTTCTTCCCGTAAAATTGTTTGCAACAAATAAGGATTCATATGACAAGGAATGCCATCCAAATCATTGTAGGCAGCCATAAAGCCCGATGCACCAGCGGCAACCCCGGCAACCATTGGCGGCAAATGTATCTCCCTAAGCTCTCGGTCCCCGATACTGACTGGCCCAGCATTATGGCCGCCCATACTTGATCCTTGACCTGCCAAATGCTTGAGGACAGCTAAAACATTCCTGTCCCCAAATTCTCCTTGCAAGCCGCGAACTGCTGCTTGTGCGAAGCAGCTTGTGAGAAAAGGATCTTCACTAAAACATTCCTCTGTTCTGCCCCATCTAGGATCTCTGGTGACATCTAGTGCAGAAATCAGTCCGACATGGGCGCCTTTTTCTCTCATTTCTTCAGCAACGATTTTCTGAACCTCTTCATATAGCGTTGGATTCCAGCTTGACCCAACGCTAAAGTTTACGGGCGTGGTGGTTGAATAGAGCGCTTGATGACCATGGGGACACTCTTCCACTAAAAAAGCCGGAATCTGTAACCGGGTATGTTCTTTTAGATACGACTGAATTAGCCTAGCGACTTCCTTTGCTTCTTGGGTGTTGAGACCGGTCTCATGATTTCTTCCTGACCATGGATCTGATCGAAAGACACCATAGATCCAGCCTATTGTCCCAAAGCGTCGAACCTCTTCTTTAAAATAATCTGTCAGAACAATCCTATCACCTGTTTTTTCATATACTTGCCAGCCGTACAACCGTTGATTGAGTTGTCCGACTTTTTCCTTGATGGTCATCTGATTTAGTAACCCTTCAATCATTTGCCTCTCCTACTCAAATAAAATTTTTACTGTCTGAATTTCATACGGTGCGAAATCAATCTGAATGCAATTGTTTTCAATAGGCAGTTCCTGTATGTCTTCTTCTAAAAGATTACATAAAATTGCGCGTTTGACCGACTGCTTTGTTTCTATTACCGCTTGCGTTTGACGATTATAATACTCATACAGGCGCACGATCAGCGCCTCTTCATCTTCAGCCTTCTTGACCGTGTCCAAAAGAATATTCTTTTGCGGAACAGACAAGAAGGCATCTGAATCAAGCGCAATTTCAGGTAAAGCAACTGCAGGGACATTTAGTTCCAGCGCGTGCTTCATCGTATCAGCCTGTTTCCAGTCTCCTTCATGTACATATAAGGCGTAGGTGAATGTATGCAGCCCTTGATCTGCCTCAAGGTAAGGATCAGTTGCCGATTTAATCAGTGAAATCCCAATTTTTTGAAAAGCCGTATTGAATCCATATTTTGAATCAGTGAGTACACTCACCCCATAATTGTCTTCCGACAAATCTACCCATTTTTGGCCACAACTCTCAAAGCGAGCCAAATCCCAGGTTGTATTCTGATGAATAGCTCGCTTGACATTGCCAAATTGAATATCAAACGTCGCTTCTAAAGTATTGACTGCAATTGGAAGCTGTACTTTCAATAATACCTGATGCAGGTGCCAATCAACCGTTGTTTCAAAATCGATCCTGCCTGTGCCGTGATAAAAATGAATGAATTGTGTAATCAGTGAATTTTCAAATGGACGAACCAGTTTGATCGTATCTCGAATCGGGCCTTGTTCCACAACGACAGCTTCCTTTATTTGGTCTACAGGATATGATTTTTGATCGTAATATGGATCAATATCCCACGCATCATAATTCATAGGCAGATCTTCATACGCAATCAACTGATTCATGATCTGGCCTTTTGGCAACACTTCTCTTTGCCGTTTTTTGTCAAATAAAGAGACGATCTCATACTGTTGATTAAAGGTGACCAAGAAATCTGCTGTCTCAAATTGCTGTGCTAGTTTAGCAACACTTTGTTGATGCGCGCCTTCTTTCAGTTTGATGGATTTCATCGATAAACTATCGAGTGTCGGTACTTGAACGATCAATTGGCCATCATGTGTAGTCTGGGAGACCATATCGACAGCCAGTTGATCGGCTATTGGCAATTGAACAGGCATGTCTCGAAGCATGCCTAAAGAATTAAAGACGGTATACGATGCCTTTTGCTTGTCCTCCTCTCGCATCAATTGCTGGATAAGGGCTTGTCCTTGTTCTTGCAACCACGCATACTCTTGATCCGTTTGCTGATACACTTCTTGAATAGAACTGCCTGGCAAAATATCATGGAATTGATTGAGCAGCAGTAACTTCCACATCTTCTCCAGCTTTTCTTTAGGGTAATTGTCAAAACCTCTTATCGCATACAGCTTTTCAATGGTCTGCATCAAAAACTCGCCTTGACGATTATTTTTTTTGTTTTTACCGATCGATGTCAACGTTCCTCTATGGTACTCAAAATACAATTCACCATACCAAACAGGCGCCGCAACCTGTGAAAAGGTTTGCGATAAACGTTTGAAATAATCCACCGCTTTATTGCCTGTGATCGTTGGCATGCTTGGCAATGATCGCTGCAAGCGTTTCTGGCATTCCAGCATTCCTCTTGTAGGACCACCCCCGCCATCTCCATAGCCATAGGCAATCATGATTTCATCATGAATGTCTTTTTGCTGGTACCGTTCAAAACTGCCCTTGACTGTGTAGGGATCTAATAGACCATTATACGTTGTGTAGTATGGCGTTGGACTATAGCCTTCACTGATCGTTGTGATAAAATGCGTCAGTACTTGACTTCCATCGATTCCTTGCCAATAAAAAGAGTCATAGGGAATTTGATTGTATTGATTCCAAGATAATTTTGTCGTCATAAAATAAGGTGTATTCGTTTTTTTCAATAATTGCGGCAATGCAGCAGAATAACCAAATACGTCAGGCAACCACAAAATCTGACTATCGATGCCAAATTCTTTTTTGATAAATCGTTTACCGTACAGCAGTTGACGCACCAGTGATTCGCCAGAGGTCAAATTACAATCGGCTTCGACCCACATCGCACCTTCTACTTCCCAACGTCCAGACTGGATTTTTTGTTTGATTGCTTGGTACAAGTCTGGATATTGTTCCTTGATGAATTGATACATTTGGGGCTGACTTTGAAGAAAGGTATACTCTGGAAATTCATCCATTAATTTAAGCACTGTTTGAAAACTACGTTCCCCTTTTTCAATGGCTTGTTGCACTGTCCAAAGCCATGCCAAATCAATATGTGTGTGCCCTACTGCTGTGACTTTTTCTGTGGTCAATGCGTGTTCTTGATAACAAGCAGCTAACTTCTCTTGGGCTTTTTTGATACTCTGATAGAATGCATCACTATACGGTGTGCGAAAATCCAGCGCATCTGCGGCTGCAGCCAAATGCTTTTGGTAGAAAAGTGCTTCTCCGCCAAATTTGCGCACAGCACGCCAGGTTTCAAACAATGTCGCAAAATCATTGACCGCTTCTTCGACTATCGGATCAATAGCGACCAATTGGATATGGAGTGGAAACTGTTTTTCTTCTCGCCCTGAAAATAGATCAAGATGGAGATCCATCTCGTTTTCATCCCATGTCTCTAAAATCACTTCTCGATGATTCACATCGATGGCTTGCATGTATTCCCCATTCAAATAGACCTTCATTTGCGGGTTCGTTGTATTGTCCCATTCCCCTAAAGCGGTGAAGATCCTCAATGCAATTGTTTTTTCCCGCCAACTTTTCGGCATGCTGAATCGACCTTTAAATGTATAATAGGCATTTTTTTTGCCGAAAAAAGTGCCTTGCTGGTATGGTACCCATCCATCTTGTGTCTGTTCTTCTACTGGAATAACCATAGGTTGTTCGCACAAGCGAAAACTTCTTAATTTGATCAAGATTTTTTGAATACGTTCAAATTCGAATTTTGTCATCTTTCCACTTCCTATAATCGAAAAAACGGACTGGACAACGATCGTCCTCGTCCGCTTCCTCACTTAATTAATTCGCCAACCAACGATCGTATGCTGTTTGATACACCGCAACATATTCTTCGATACCCATTGATTCAATGGTCGAAACAAAGTTATCCCAGTTGCTCAAAGGTTCGACACCGGTGATAAACTTGGCTTCCATTTGTTCGACATACGTCGTTAGATCTGTTGCTGTTGCAGCTACTTTATCATTTTCTTCCACTGTTAGATAAAGCAATGGGAATGGTACTTGCGCAATATCATTCATTTTTTCTTCTGTTTCTTCTGCAACCCAGTCGCCAAAAGCATTATCGATCTCGTCATCTGGATTTACGCGAATCGCATACTCATCCGTCGTATCTACGACAATATTTGGTGTCGTCAACCCATAAGCAGGTGTGATTTTTCCGCGTTCATCTTCTGTATTGTCTAAATCAACGCCTTCAGCATAGACGCGAACTTGTTCACCATCAGCATTTTCTGCATATTCCCAGAAAACACCTTCCGGTCCTTGCTCAATATATTTTGAGCCTTCCACTGAGTAGAAGTAATCTACCCACCGCATAGATGCTTCTGGAGAAGGATTCACATTCGTAATAGCAAATGCGCCGCGAGAAAGTCTTGGGCTTCCAGGAATCACTGCGGATGTAGAGAATTCTGATGTCAACGGTTGGAACATAGGATCATTCATCGCTTCTGCTTCAGTACGACCTGTTGTAAAGAAACTAAAGTAGTCGGCGAATAAGCCCAATTGATCATTTTGACCTTTTGCTTTCTTTTGTTCATCCGATTGTCCATATACTTCTGCATCCAACAAGCCTTCATCGTACAACTTGTTCATAAATTCAAGATAGGCTTTGTAGTTTTCTGAGGTTGGCGTATAAGACACCACATCATCATTGACCTGAATTCCTCTTGTCAACACACCAAAGGCAGCCATCAGCCACACTCTTGTTGAATTCATATCTACATCGGTCAAAGGAATTTCGTCTGCTTGTCCATTGCCATTTGGATCATCATTTTTGAACTGGGTCAATAGTTCGTGCAATTCATCGACTGACGTCGGCAATTCTTCAACCCCTAAATTATCTAGCCACGTTCCGTTATACCACATTGGTCCTTGCCACCAAATCGACGTTGAGTTACGAGAAATCATCGGCAGAGAATAGATGTGTCCATCTGGCGTGGTGATCGATTTTAAAATGGCAGGATCTTCTTGTGTAAGGGCATATAAGTTAGGCATGATCTCTGGTGTAATATAATCTTCCAAAGCGACCAAAATTCCTTGAGAACCATAATCGATTTCCATTGACGCTGTCAACGAGCCAGTCCCCGCGCCGTAAACGATATCCGGCAGATCTCCTGAGGCAAACGCCAAGTTCAATTTTGTGCTGAAATCAGCAGACGGCGGAGTCGTATATGTTAAATCGATCCCGGTCAACTCTTGATAATCTTGCAACGTCGGCATGTCTTCCCACTCTGCCATCCCTACGCCTGGTGCCATGATATTTAATGTCAACTCTTCTCCTTCTTCAATAATCGGAAACTGACTATCTTGATTGAGTTTGACACTGGATGCATTCTCCCCGTTCGCATTGTCTTTATTCGCATCCCCATCTCCACAGGCGCTCAAAAGAACCGTGCCACATAAAAACATCCCCAGCAAACTTACGATTTTCCTTTTTTTCAATTGCTTTTCCTCCTCAAAATGTATTAGCCTTTGATTGAACCGACCATCATCCCTTTTACAAAATATTTTTGCAAGAAAGGATAAATAATAATAACTGGTAATGAAGAAACGATCATTACGCCGTATTTTATTACTGCTGCTAATTGCTGCTTGCTATATAACATATTGGCCACTTCTGCCGTGACGTTGCTGCCTACTGTGTTCGATGACATATCTTGTAAAATCAAGATTTCACGTAATACCATTTGTAATGGATACATCGATTTGTCCGACAAATAGATCAATGCACTGAAGAAACTATTCCAATGACCAACCCCATAAAACAGTGCCATGACGGCAATGATCGGTGTCGATAAAGGCAAAACGATCTGCATGAACAAGCGAAAGTCTGAGCAGCCATCGACGATTGCAGCTTCTTCCATCTCTCTTGGAATCGTTGATTGGAAAAAAGTACGGGTCACGACGACATTGTAGACTGAGACTGCCCCCGGGATCACCAAGGCCCATACGGTGTTCAGCATACCCAAGCTTCTAATCAATAAATAGCTTGGGATCAAACCACCAGAAAGAAACATGGTTACGATCATGAAATTAGTGAAAGCCCTGCGTCCATAAAAATCATCTCTTGATAATGCATACGCACAAGGGAGTGTCACCAATAAATTGATCGATGTACCCAGGACAGTATAATAAAGCGTATTGGCATATCCCCGCCAGATGCTGTTATTGCCTAGCAATGTTTTGTAACCTTCTAAAGTAATTCCTTTTGGCAATAGCCACATTTCACCAGAATTAACCATATGTGGATTGGAAATCGATGCACTAACGATATAAATCAACGGATAAAGAACGATCAGCAAAGCCAATAGTAAAAAGAAGTAAACAAAGCCCAGAAATATTTTGTCGCCACGTGTTTCTTTGATCACACTTGTATTCATGTTCTCCCCCCTATAATAAACTAGAATCACTTAATCTTTTTGCAACAGCATTGACCAATATCAGTAAAGCTGAATTGATCAATGAATTGAACAATCCC